>DATGVZ010000068.1:0-60604 GCA_035299765.1 Gemmatimonadales bacterium | reverse complement strand
GGCCGTCGATCACCTGCTCGTTCGCGAGGACGGTCTTGTCCTTGGGGCACCAGTTCACCGCCGCACGCTTTTTGTACGCGAGGCCGGCGTGGTACAACTTCAAGAACAGCCACTGCGTCCACGTGTAATAGGCGGGGTCCGTCGTCGAGAGCTCGTGCCGCCAATCGTACATGCCACCGAAGCGGCGGAGCTGGCGCCGAAACGTCGCGATGTTCTGCGGGATCAGCTTGGCGGGGTTGGTCCCGATCGTGAGCGCGTAGTTCTCCGAGTGGATCCCGAATGCATCGAACCCCATCGGCTCGAAGACGTCGTACCCCTGCAGGCGCTTGAACCGACCGTAGATGTCGGCACCCGTAAACGCGAACATGTTGCCGACGTGTAGCCCCTCCGCCGAGGGGTACGGAAACATCATGAGGTTGTAGAACGGCCGCGTCGCTCGATCCAGATCGGGCTCGTTGGTGTGGCGCTCCACCCAACGCCCCTGCCATTTTGCTTCGAGCGCCGCCGGATCGTAGCTTGGGATGTTTCGCATACGTGCCCAATACTAAACCGCAACGGAATGGCCATAAAGTCTCAGCAACTGCGGCAAAGTTTTCTGATCTCGGGGGCCGGCGCTGCCGTCCTCCTGGTGCTGTTCGTCGCCTGGGTGACCAGCAGCCGGGTCGGTCACGTGCTCGAGCAGCAGGCGGATGTACGCGGTCGCGACGTCGCCACCCGCGTGGCGGCTATCGTCACGCAGTACCTGAAAGAGCGGCGCCGTGAAGTCGTCTCCCTTGCCAGCCTTCCCCAACTCGTGAATGACGTACGCCAAGCCAGTCAAACGGTCGTCGCTCGCGGGCTTGACCGCACGCCGATTCCGGATCTGGAGCGCGCGTTCAACGCCACGCGCCAGTTAGGCGGCGACCCGGACCTGCAAGCGTACGTGCGCGCCTACACCACGATCTCTGATTTCGCCGAGATCATCGTGACGGAGCGGCACGGCCTCAACGTACTGACGTCCGACCGGCCGTCGGATTTCGTGCAGCGCGACGAAGCGTGGTGGCAAAAGACGATGCAGGAGGGGTTGTACGAAGGCGACGCCAAGTTCGACTCCTCGGCCGGCATCACATCGCTCGAGATCGACGTCCCCGTTCGAGCCGCCGGCGTCGCCCAGCCGCTCGGCGTGCTCAAGGCGGTGTTTGCGCTCGATCGGCTGCGCGCGTTACTCGGCACCGAGGAGCTCGCGGGCCGCGCCTACCTCGAGGTTGTCGATGGACGCGGGAAGGTGCTCGTCTCGAAAGATCCGAACCTCCAGCTCCAGACTCTCCCCGACAAAGACCGGATTCCGCTTGGCGCGGAGGCGGCGGCCGCTCACGTCACGACCACCCGTGGGGAGGATCAGCTCGTGGTCTCCGTCCCCGCGAATCAGGGCGAGTGGTGGGTCTTGTATCGAGAGCCGGCGGCGACGGCGTTCGCGGCGGCACGGAGTACGCAACGCGCGGTCTGGCTTGGCGCCTTACTCGTTGCCGCAGTGGCGGTCGGCGCGTTGTTCTGGTTGTCGCAGCGGCTGGGCCGGCTCGTGACGGAACCGGTGCTCGCAGCGGGCGCGATCGCGAGCCGCATCGCGGGTGGGGACCTGTCGGTGACCGTAGCGACGCATCGGGCTGAGGCGACGGAAGTCGCGGAGCTCATGTCCTCGGTGCACTCGATGGTCGTCGCCTTGCGCCGGCTCGTCGGCGCGATTCGCGCCGCCGCCGATGAAGCGGCTGCCATGGCCACGGAGATTTCGGCGTCGACGGAAGAGATGAGCGCGTCGACCGAGGAGATGGCGTCAACGTCGCAGGATCTCTCGCGCCGCGCCGGCGAGCAGGCGCAGACCGTTCGTGCCGCAGCCGATGACGCGGCGCGTATTCTGCAAATCGCCGGGAAGCTCGCGCAGGGCGCGGAGGAAGCGGCGCGCCGCAACACCGATCTGTCGGCATTGGCGCGACGCCACAAGGAGGGCCTGGACCAGAGCACCGTACGACTCGCGAAGCTCGCCGACGAAGTCGCGAAGGGCGCGGAGGAAGCCGAAGCGCTGGCGCAGGCGTCGGCGCGGATTCAGACGTTCGTGGCTCAGACGAAAGCGGTCGCGACCCAGACGAACATGCTGGCGCTGAATGCCGCCATCGAGGCGGCGCGCGCCGGCCCGCAGGGACGGGGGTTTGCGGTCGTCGCCGACGAGGTGCGCAAGCTTGCCTCAGTCGCCGCCGCGGCTGCCGGGGACACCGCCGACACGGTTCGCGGTGTCCTGACGCGGGTGCAAGCGACGCGCGACCGGCTGCTGCGGTTGGCGGAAGGTGGCGCCGCGGTGCGGGAAGCGTCGCAGACTGCCGCCCAGGGCCTGACGACCGTCGCGGGCGAGGCGGACGCGAACGCCGCCTGGAGTCGCGAGATCGCCCAATCGGCCGGCGAGCTGCGCGCGCTCGTCGAAGAGATCGCGAATCGGCTCGGGACGGTCGCCGGCCAGACGGACACCCTGCTCGCATCCGCCGAGGAGCTGGCCGCCTCAGGCGAGGAGCAAAGCGCGTCCACGGAGGAGATCGCGTCGTCCGCCAATCAGCTCGCGGAAGCGGCCGATCGGCTCACCGGCGCCGTGAAGTCATTCCGATTGTTGGCGGACGAGCAGCAGCAGCAACAGGCGGCGGATTAGTCTCCGAAGTTCGCCAGCCGGACGTCCAGCACGTCCGGAAGTGCCTGCAGCTTGTCGAGAATCCCGTTGGTGAGCGCCTGATCGACGTTGATGGCGGCGAGGGCGTCTGTTCCGCCACCTTGCGTCGAGCGGCGGGCCTGGTGGTAGCTCGCGATGTTGATCCCGGCGGTGCCCAATGCCGACCCGACCCTGCCGATCACGCCGGGCACGTCGCGATTGCGGACGACGAGCATCCAGCCGTCGGGCGCTACGTCCACGTGATAGTCGTCGATCCGGATCACTCGCCCGTGGCTGCCGCCGATGAGAGCACCCGACACCCGTACCCGCCCGCGCGCGGTGTCGACCTTCACACCCACGGACGTTTCGAATCCCGCCTCGGGTGCGCCCGTCCGCATGCCGAGCTGCATGCCCTTCTCTTCGGCGAGGACCTGCGCGTTCACGAGGCTGACGGGGCCGGCGTTCATGGCCGCGAGCAGTCCCTCGAGCGCCGAGACGAGCACGGGCCGCTGTGCGGCTTCTTCCTTTCCGCCGTACGCGACTTCAACCGCCTTGACGGGGCCGTCCGCCAGGGCCAGGGCCAGGCGACCGAGGCGGCGCGCCAGATCGAGCAGCGGCGCCAAGCGCCGCAATAGATCACCGCCCATCCCCGGCACGTTGATCGCGAACGACAGATCGCCCGCCACCAGCGCATCTCGCACCGCGGCGGAGATCTCCATTGCGACGCGCTCCTGCGCTTCGGCAGTCGACGCGGCCAGGTGTGGTGTCAGGATGACCCGGTCGAGTCCGCGCAGCGGCGAGTCGGCCGGCAAGGGCTCGACTGAGAATACATCGAGCGCAGCGCCCCCAATCCGCTTCTCCTTGATCGCGTCGGCAAGCGCGACTTCGTCGACCAGCTCGCCCCGGGCCGTGTTGATCAGCACCGCAGTCGGCTTCATGAGGTTCAGACGGTTCGCGTCGATCAGATGATGCGTCTCGTCCGTCAACGCGACATGCAGTGTCACGACGTCCGCCGCCCGCAGCAGCGCGTCGATGGAGAGCAGCCGTACGTGCAGCTCGGCGGCGCGCTCAGGCAGCAGATACGGATCGTGGCCGACGACCTGCATGCCGAAGGCACGCGCAAGCTGGGCGACGTGACCACCGATGCGTCCCAGTCCCACGATACCCATCGTTTTGCCGCGCAGCTCCGTGCCCTCGAACTTCTTGCGGTCCCACTGGCCGGCGCGCATCGCCGCCGCGGCGTCCGAAATCCGCCGCACCAGCGACAGCAGCAGGCCCATCGCGTGCTCGCCGGCGCTGACGGTGTTGGCACCTGGGGCATTCATGACCGCGATGCCACGCCGCGTGGCGGCATGGACATCGATGGTATCGACGCCCGTGCCCGCGCGCGCGACGACGCGCAGGTGCGGGGCGCGCGCCATCAAGGCGGCCGTGACGCGAGTCTCGCTCCGAACGATGAGCGCGTGCGCTCCGGCGATGACGCGATCGAGCTCGCCCGCCTTCCCGGCGACGTCGACGACTTCGATCTCCGGAGTTCCCGAGAGGAGATTGAGACCGCTGGCCGCCAAACGGTCGGCGATCACCACGCGCCACGTCACGCGAACGCCTGTCCGATCAGCGGTAGCAGCTCGTCGAGCGCTGCGACCGTGTGGTCGCCCATGTGTCCGATGCGGATCGTGGAATCCTTGAGCGCTCCGTAGCCCGCACCGATCGTCCAACCCTGTTGCTTGAGTGCCCCAACGACGTCCTTGGCGTGCTTGCCTTCAGGAACGCGCAGGCACGACACCGTCCAGCTGTGCCGACCGTCGCGCGGCAGAAACTTCACACCAACCTCCGCGCTCCAGGCTTCGACACGACGGCGCATCGCATCGTGCCGCTTCCACCGGGCTTCGATCCCGCCCTCCCGATCGATGCGCGCGAGCTGGACCTCGAGCGCATAGAGCAGCGACACGGCCGGAGTGTTGGTCGGCTGGAACTTGGTCGTCGCGGTGAGAAAGCTGATGAGATCGAAGTAGGCGCCCCGCTCGTCGACCGTCTTCGCGCGATCGACCATTCGGTCCGAGGCGACGCCGAGGGCGAGCCCCGGCGGCAATGCGAGCGCCTTCTGCGATCCCGTGAAGGCGAAATCGAGATTCCAACGATCCGTTTCGACGGGCGACCCCGCCATGGAGGTCACGGCATCCACGAGCAGGAGCACGTCGTCGAACTCCTTGACGACCTCCGCGAACGCGGCGACGTCCTGCAAGACGCCGGTCGACGTTTCCGAGTGCACGCAGGTCACGGCGTCCACCGGCGTGCGGCGCAACGCGTCGCGCAACATGTCGGGTTCGACGGCGGAGCCGAGCGGGACGTCGAGACGGATGCACTCTTTGCCGGTGGCATTCACGATTCCGGCAAAGCGCTCGCTGAACGCGCCGTTCACGAGCGACAGCGCGCGCCGGCGTACGCCGTTGCGGACCGCCATTTCCATGAATCCGGTCGCCGAATTGGTCCCGATCAGCACCGGACGACTCGTCCGCGCCAGCGCGCCCAGCTTCGGCGCCACGCCCTGAAGCAGCTTCTCCATGGCCGACGACCGGTGCCCGATCATCGGGCGCACCATGGCCTGGAGCACCTCGGGATGAACGTCGGTCGGACCGGGAAGGAAGAACTTTCCGAATGCGGGACCCGCGCCCCCCCCCTCCCCGCCCGCGCGCGTCGACAGCGAGGCAGTCGAGGTCATGCGCTGGCCCGCACGAGCTCGTCGACCAGGCCGCCCACGACCACTTCGCTCGTCTTGACGAGGCGGACGCCTTCTTCGCCCCACTCCTTGAGCAGCTGCGCGGCCACATCGCGATCGATCGGCTTCATCGCGTCCACGACCGCGAAGATGCGCGTCTGCGGTCGATGTTGGAGCAGGCCTTCGATTGCGTATTTGTCGCAGACGTCGAGCGCGACACCGTACAGGACGATGTCGTGCGGATTCAGCACATCGAGAACGGGCAGGACATTGGGATTGGAGAAGACGTCGAAGCGGTGCTTATGAAACAGGATATCGCCGCGATGGCCGCGGACTCGTGCCGCCAGCGACGCGGCGTCCTGCGGCTCGGGCTCGATGACCAGGGGGTCGCGCAGCGCGGTCTCGGGAATCTTTCGTTGACCGGGCGTACCGCGCAGGCAATGCGGTGGAAACGTCTCCTTCCAATCCGGCGTCGCCGAGATCTCCGCATGCTCGAGGACGTGATCGTCCGCGCTCGCCACGATGCGAATGCCGTGGCCATGCGCGTAGTCCGTCAACTTCTTCAGATTGGCGACAAGCTGCTCGGCGTCCGGCACGTATAACTTGCCGTCCGCCTTCATGAAGTCGTACTGGGTATCCACGTCCCAGAAGATGACGCGGGGCATGAATCTCTCCTCGGAAGGGTCGGCAACCGGGGAATCTCTCCGGGAAGCGCCGCGAGTGTCAACTACTGCGGGGAATGCGCTACAGCGTCAGCGCGACGGCCACTTCGTCACAGGCGTGTTGGCGCGGACAGCGCGCGCAATCGGCCCAGACTTTGAGCGGAAACTGTTCCTTCTCGACGACCTGAAACCCGAGCCGTATGAAGAACAGCGGCTTGCGGGTGAGGCCGAACACCACCTTGAGCCCGACGGCGCGAGCGTCGACGAGGAGTGACTGGACGAGCGCCTTCCCGACCCCGCGGCCCTGCTGGTCATCCCGGACCGCGAGCCCAGCGACCTCGGCGAGCTCGGTGCTGTAGATCTTGAGACTCGCCGTGCCGACGATCGCGCCGTCCTGACCTTCGGCCACGACATACTCCTTGATGTGGCGGCACAAATCGTAGTTCGAGCGGGGCAGAAGATCTCCGCTCGTCACGAACGGCGCCATCAGATTTTCCATACCCGCAACATCTGAGAGGACCGCGGGGCGCAACGACGGCTGCGGCTGGGCGGGGGGGGCGGGGGGCGTCGGCAAGGGGCGCGCGTTGAGCGAGAGGCTCGTCACGCGAGTATCTCCTCGAGGATCGCGGTGCCGCGCTCCAAGTCCTCGCGGGTGATGTTGAGCGGCGGCACGATGCGAATGACCGTCGGCCCAGCGGTGAGCACGAGCAAATGCCGCTCGCGCGCCGCCGCGACGATTGGCGCAGCGACTTCGTTGAGCTCGAGTCCCCAGATCAACCCGCAGCCGCGCGCTTCGCTGACGCGCGGGCTCCGGGAAGCGAGCGCATTCAGGCGGCCGCTCAGCCATTCCCCCTTCGCCCGGACGTCGGCGAGGAAATCGGGCTCGCCAATGGTGCGCAGGACGTCGAGGGCGACCGTCGCCACAAACGGCCCACCACCGAACGTCGTGGCGTGATCGCCCGGCGCCATGGCCGCCGCTACGCGATCGTTCACGAGAATCGCACCCATCGGCAGCCCGCCGCCCAGCGGCTTGGCGAGCGTGTAGATGTCCGGCACCACGCCTGACTGCTCGGACGCGAACAACGTTCCGGTGCGACCGAGGCCGCACTGCACTTCGTCGAAGATGAGTGCCGCGCCGCACGCATCGCACAGCTCGCGCAGGAAGGTGAGGAAGTCGCTGGCAATGGGGCGAACGCCGCCCTCGCCCTGCACCGGCTCGATGATCACCGCTGCGGTGCGCTCGGGGGTGATCGCGCGGCCGGCGGCCTCGGTATCACCAAGCGGAACGATCTGCACACCGGGGAGCAGCGGCTCGAACGGCCGGCGGTAATCGGGACGATCGGTCGCCGCGAGCGACGCGAACAAGCGACCATGAAAAGAGCCGCTGAAAGCTACGATCTCGCTCTTGCCGGACCACTTACGGGCGAACTTGAAGGCGCCTTCGTTCGCCTCCGCCCCGGAGTTACAGAAGAACGCTTGACCGCCCGATGAGAACGCGCGGCTGGTCAGCTCCGCCGCGAGCCGTTCGCCTGGCTCCGTGCGGTACAGATTCGACACGTGGACGAGCCCCGCCTCGAGCGCGCGCATGACGGCGTCGCGAAAGACCGGACTGTTGTAGCCGAGGGCATTGACCGCGATGCCCGCCACGAAATCGAGATAGCGCGTGCCGTCTTCGGCAATCAGCTCCGAGCCTTCACCCGCGACGAAGTGGGGCCCAACGCGCGCATAGACGCCGAGCAGCGCGCCGGCGTCAGAGCTGACGAGCGGCGTAGTCACGCGGGTTGGACGGCCGGGGGTGCGGTGAGCAGGCGCGTGCCAGCGGTCGCTTGGGCGAACATGTCGAGATCGCCGATGCGTACGGCGCGGACGCCGGCGCTGAGCGCTTGCGCGGCGGCGCGGAGCTTCGCGGCCATGCCGCCACTCGCCACGCCCAACTCGATGAGCGGCTCGACCTCAGTAGCCGATAGGGTCGGCTGCGTCACGCCATCCACGGTCACGCCGGGGACATCGGAGACGAAGAGCAGCTCCTGCGCGCCGAGTGCGGCGGCGATCGCGGCAGCCGCCTGATCGGAGTTCACGTTCAGTGGCCGCACTGGAGCGGAGAGCGATGGCGCGACGGGCGCGATCACGGGGGTCAGGCCGGCGAGCAGCAGGCTCTGGAGGAGCGACGCGCGCACGTTTTCGATCGTGCCCACTTCACCCAGCTCGGATTCATTCTCGACCGGCTGCGCCGTCAACAGACCGCCATCGACACCCGACAACCCAATCGCGTCGAGTCCCGCATCGCGCAGGGCACTCACGAGCAGGCGATTCATGGGGCCGCCCAGGACCATCTCGACGATCTGTGCGATCTCCGGTGTGGTCACGCGGAGGCCGTCGCGCTTTTCGACGGGAAGCCCGAGCCGGCGCGACCAGGCGCTGACGGCTTGTCCACCGCCGTGGACCACGACCACTGGGCCAGCCGCTTTGAGCGCGCGGGCGCACTCGGCCACCCAGTCCGGGCGATCGAGCTCGTTGCCGCCGATCTTGACGACCCGCACCGTCAGCATGCCAACCCCGCCGTTTCCGGCAGGCCCAGCATCACGTTCATGTTCTGAATCGCCTGTCCTGCCGCGCCCTTCACGAGATTATCGATCGCGGCGATCACGGTGAGTCGCGGCCGCCGGACGTCGGCGACTAGGGCGACGCCGATCGCGACGCGGTTGCGGTAGACGACGTCCTTCAGGGATGGCAACGCGCCATGCAGGATTTGGACGCACGGCTCGCCGTCATAGGCTGCGCTGTACAATCCTTCGGCCGTGGATTGGTCCAGCACCCGCGTCAACGGCACGTGGATCGTCTCGAGTATGCCGCGCTTCACCGGCAGCAGATGCGGTGTGAAGACGAGGTCGCCCGTGAATCCGCCTTCGCGCGCGAGTGATTGACGTAGCTCCGCCAGATGGCGGTGCGTGTTCCCGGCGGCGTACGCGCGATAGTCCTCCGCAACCTCGCCGAACAGCAACTCGCGTTTGGGATTGCGGCCGGCGCCCGTCACACCTGACGCCGCGTCGATGATGACTTCGCGCGATGCGTCAATGAGTCCCAGCTGCGCCAGCGGGATCAACGCCAGTAGCGCCGCCGTCGGATAACAGCCGGGATTGGCAACGAGGTCGGCGGCGGGGAGGCGCGGGCGTGTGAACTCCGTCAGCCCATAGACCGCGTCGGGTGACAGCCGGAAATCGGCGGACAGATCGACGGCGCGTTTCCCGCCCGCGCGTGCCTCCTGCACGTAGCGCGCAGAGACGCCGTGCGGCAGCGCGGACAGCACGATCTCGGCCTGCTGCCAGGGAGCATCGTCGACCTTGATCAGCTCGACCCCGTCGACCCACTCTCCGGCCGCCGAGTCGGCGGTCGCGAACGCGATCGTCGTGGCCGGATGTCCGCGCAGGAGGCGGAGCAGCTCGTGCCCGACGTACCCCGACGCCCCGAGCACGCCGACCGGGACGGATGCATGATTATTCATTTGGGCGGAAAATTATGCAGAAGCCTGATCTGATGCAAGGGATAACGTAGGGCGCAGCATGCTGCGCCCCTACTCGACGCGCTCCAATCGGGGATTGGGCCGGTAGGACCGACCCACCTTCGCGCACGGTTTGCCCTCCAGCATCACGACGTCGGCCGTGAAGTCGAACCGCCCCTGAAAGAGACTCGAGCCCACGCCGTACACGTCCACCGGAACCCTCTGCTCCTCGAAACTGCGAATCTTCTCGACCGTAAACCCGCCCGAGACGACGATTTTGACGTGGGCAAAGCCCTCGGCATCAAGCGCCCGCCGGACGTTCCAGACCAGCTGCGGATTCACGCCCGTCGGCCGGAATGTGCCCATCTGCGGAATCACCGACTTGTCCACCAGAGTCTCGGAGGTGTCGAGCCGCACGCCATACAGCTGATCGCCCAAGGCGCGCGCGACCGCCAGCGACGTCCCGACGCAATCGTTGTCAAAATCCACGAGCGTCATGAGCCGAACCGACGGATCGGTGTACTCGGCAAACTTCCGCGAAGCGAGCACCGTGTCGCCCCCGTAGGCCGCGATCAGCGCGTGGGGCACGGTCCCGACGCCTTCCGATCCCCACCAGGATGCCTGCGCGTCCGTGGACACTCCAATCGCGCCCGCGATGTGCGCGGCGTAGCCGTCTCCCGTTTGGACCAACCAGTGATCGTGACGCGCCGGGAAAAACATCACTTCCTTCGGCTTCGCGGCCTGGACGACGAGCCGCGTATTCGTGCCCACCCGTGTCCGTCGCGCCAGCACGCCGAGGTACAGCGTCTCGAGCACCGCGAAGGCGTCGTACGGCCCTTCGATGAGCAGGACGGTCTCCCACGGCTGAATCTCTTCGCCGTCATACAGCGCGTGCACGACGAGCTCGTCCCAACTCTCGGCGCACAGTTTCAGAATCGCGATCGCCTCGTCGATGCCGCCCAGATAGGCGTGCGACTTTCCGAACACCTGCATCGTGACTCGGGGGCGATGCCGTGCCCGACGCAGCAGATCGCGCGCGCGCACGAAGTATTTGTCGGAGTAATAGCCTTCCCGCATCTTGTCGGCGGGGAGATGGAAGATGGATGGATCGAGCCGCTGTTTCCGAGGCCGTGCCATCAGCGCGGCCCGGGCCAGGCAAACGTCGCGGCGAGCGTGTCGCCGCTGGGCAGCGGCAGCTGGCGCGCGACGCTGTTGAGCCGCCCGCACATCACGCCCAGCGGCTCCGACCGGTCGGGCGGCACGATCCGCAAGCAGACGACGTCGGCATCGATGGCGAGCGCGCGCTCGCGGTCCGAGCGCGGCGGATCCGGACGTGTCAGGCTCAGCTCCAGCGTCGTCACTCGCCTGCCGAGCACCAGCCGCACGATCCGCGGCGGTTCCTCGGGAATGAGGTCGATCGGGCGAGGTGCGCTGACGGTGTCGCCGCGCACGAGGTTCAGCACCACATGGGCGCGCCGCGGCCGCACGACGGCTTCCAACCGGAAATCGCGAGTCGTATCGATGACGTCGAACGCCTCCGCGGGCCGCGCCTCACCACCCGCGAAGGCGCGCTCGAGAATCAGCTCAACCCAGGCGCCCTTGCGGGGCGCGGTGGGGTCGCGGCGGCCGGAGCCGAAGGGATACACGCGAGCCGTGTCATTCCACGCAAGCCGCACCACGCGCCGGTAGGTATCGTCTTCCCAGACCGGCAGGCCACGGCGCGAGCGCCCGACGCGGCGTCTCGTGAAGAACTCGGCGCCGAGGTTGACCGTGTCGCCGATGGGCGTGACCTGGAACAGCGCTTCGACTTCGACGCTGTCGCTGCGCAGCGTGAGCCGCATGTCGGTGTCGAGCGGTCCACTGACGGCGCCGCTCGCGAGGATGCGGGGCGCGACCGCCGCAGGCTCGATGACGCGAATCCGATACGTGAGCCGGGTGCCGGGCCCCTGCATCGGAATCGTGAAGCTCAACAACGCCCCGCTCGCGAGCGCGACGAGGGAAGCGCTAGTGGACGACGATCGTCCCACGCGTTTCCTCGAGCGGTGCCCCGCTCCCCGGCCCGCCCCAGCGCTGGTGTGCTCCCCACCCGGCCAGCAGCCCAATCCCCAGCGCGATGGCCACCCACAGGGCCAGCGCGCCCGGCCGGATCACGGGCCGCGGCACCACGAACGCGTGCGGATTGCCCGCCGAGCGGGCGAGGGCGACGCGCACTTCCAGCTGGCTCGCACGTGCACCGGCGCAATGCGCGCACGTCGTCAGGTGCTTCGCGAGGGCGGCCCGCTCGACCAGCGAGAGCTCGCCGTCCAGCTCCGCGTCGATCTGCACGAGCCATTGGTCGTGGGTCGAGGGAGTAGGGGTGGAGGGGGGCCCGGTCATCAATACTTCTCTCGCACCCGGTACCGCAGGGCGCGCCGCTGCATCCAACGCACCGCAAACGCGTCGATCAGCGAGCGCCACACACGATTCCACATGCCGTACTTCGTCGCGCCATGCCGGCGCGGCCGGTGGCCGACTGCCACCTCGGTGACCGTACCGCCCTGCATCTTGATCAGCGTGGGAAGAAAGCGGTGCATCCCGCCGAACAGCGGCAGCGCGCGCACCGCGTCGGTCCGGAACGCCTTCAACGAACACCCCGTGTCGCGAATGACTTCGCCGTTCAGCCGGTTGCGCACGCCATTGGCGATGCGGCTCTGGAGGCGCTTCCACGGAGTGTCGCGCCGTGTGGCACGATAGCCGGCCACCGCCGTCGCCCCTGTTCGCTGTAGCGTATCCACGAGCAGCGGAATGTCAGCGGGATCATTCTGGAGATCGGCGTCGAGCGTGATCACGATCGGCGCGCGCGCGCTCCGAAATCCCGCGGCGAACGCCGCCGTCTGTCCCGCATTGCGCTCGAACGCGATGACGCGCAGCTGTGGATGCGTCTTGCGCAGCGTCTTGAGCGTCTCCAGCGTACCGTCGGTCGAGCCGTCATCCACGACAATCACCTCGTAGCTACGGCCTGTGAGGGCGGACTCGATCTCCGCGAGCAGCGGAGCCAGATTCTCGCGTTCGTTATACGCGGGCACGACGAGCGAAAGCTCCACGGTTGGACAACGTAGCAAGTTGACAGCAGGATGACGAGTGGGTAAAACCCTAACCGTGTCCGACTCCTGGTCGCGTCGGGATTTCTTGCGCTCCGCCGCGAGCGGCATCGCGGCCGGCGGGGCCAGCGCCGTAATTCCACATCCGATGCGACCACTCCAATCCCTGCCTGCGCAATCCCGTTGGGCCGCCAAACCCGTCGCCATCGCGAGCGCGAACGGTCTCCGCGGCGTACAAAAAGCGTTCGACATGCTGATGCAGGGCGCCGATACGCTCGACGCGGCGATCGAAGGCGTGAAGATCCAGGAGCTCGATCCCAACGACACGTCCGTCGGATACGGCGGCCTGCCCAACCGCGACGGCGTCGTGCAGCTCGATGCCTCCTGCATGCATGGTCCCACCAAACGCGCGGGCGCCGTCGGTTGTCTCGAGAATATCAAGACGCCGTCCGAAGTCGCCAAACTCGTCCTCAAGTACACCAATCACATTTTTCTCGTCGGGGAAGGCGCGAAAAAGTTTGCGCTCTCCTACGGCTTCAAAGAAGAAGATCTCCTGACGCCGGAGTCGCGGCAGGCGTGGCTCAAATGGCGCGCCAACTTGAATCCCGACGACGATTACCTCGACGTCCCCGAAACCGGAACGATGGTCGTGCGTCCCACCGGCACGATCAATTGCAATGCGGTGACGCCGGGCGGCGATCTGTCGTCGGTGACCACGACCGCCGGAATCGCCTTCAAGATTCCGGGCCGCGTGGGTGACTCGGCAGTCGTCGGCGCCGGTCAGTATTGCGATAACGAGGTGGGCGCAGCGGGCTCAACCGGCCGCGGGGAATCCAACATCAAGGTGTGCGGCGGCTTTCTCACGGTCGACAACATGCGGCGCGGCATGAAACCCACTGACGCATGCCTCGAGTCCCTCAAGCGGGTCATCGCCACCACCGAGGCTCGGCTGCTCGATGCCCGCGGACGCCCCAAGTTCGGCCTGATCTTTTATGCCGTGAACAAGCGCGGAGAATTCGGTGCGGCATCGCTGTACCCCGGCCGCTATGCGGTGCACGACGGCACCGACGCCAAGCTCCACGATACCGCGCACGTCTTCGAGCAAACCTGAGCGCCATGCGGCGATCCGGTTACGCCCTCGCCATCGCAGTGCTGCTCGCCCGCGGGCTAAGTGCGCAGACATCCGCTGAGCCGAATCCCCGACACAACTGGGTCGATCATCTCTATCCCGCCATTTGGTACAGCTCCATCGACGGATTCTGGCTCGCGGGCCATTACGACTGGTCGAGCCCCATGGGCTTTGCCGAGCGCCCGGAGCCGACGTTCGCGCGGATCGCGCTCGATGCGGGAGCCAGCACGCAGGGCAGCTATTCGATAATCGTCGACGCGCAGGCGCCAGCCTATTGGGACGGCTGGCGGTTTGCTCTGACAGCCGGGCTGATCCGCGCGAATCGCTTCGGCTATTACGGCCAGGGAAACAACACGACCTACAGCCGCGACAGCCTCACCGGCCGGTCGTACTTCTATCGGGTCAGTCGCACGATTCGCACAGCGCGGTTTACGGTGCAACGCCGCATCGTCGGCCCGCTGCGCATCCTTGCGGGCGGCTCACTCGAGCACACCGATTTTCGCGACCTGCCGGGAGAAAGCGTCTTCCAGCGCGACCAGCTGTCCGGGGCTATCCGGCCGGGTGAGTTCCCATTCAACGATCGCATCGCACGCGCGGGTGTCGTGCTCGACTGGCGCGATCTCGAGATGGACCCGCACCGCGGCGTTGTTGTCGAGGGGTTAGTCGCCAGCGGACGCGGCTACACTCGCCGGAGCGGCGCGGTCCGCGTCTACGTGCATCCGCTGGACCGACTGACCCTCGCCGGCCGGATCGCGGGCGAAGGAATGTCCGGCACGCCGCCCCTCGCGGCGCAGTTTACGATGGAGTCGAGCGAAGGGCCGGTGGTCGCGGTGGGTGGCTACCACTCACTGCGTGGCTACCACGACGGCCGGTTCGTTGGCCCGGGAAAAATCCTCAGCGGCGTCGAAGCCCGTTATGGATTGATTTGGGCGCCGCGCCTGCTCGAGGTCAAACTGTTCGGCTTTTACGACGCGGCGCGGGTGTTCGCACCGGGCGAAGCGGTGCGGCTCACGCGACACGGTCTGCACTCAAGCCTGGGCGCGGGAGTCGCCGTCGCGCTGATGCGGAATACCGTCGTCATCATCGAGGGCGGGAAAGGGACGGAAGGCGCGGAGGTCGCGTTCGCAACGACGTGGAGCTACTGAGAGAGTCGCTCATGTTACTTCTTGGATCTCAACTCCTCGCCGTTTCAATTCATCGACGTAGTCGTGAAACGGCACCGCCTCATCCGGTGTGTGGACGCCCGTGGCCCTGATCCTGCCGTCGACTTGCATGACTCCGGTGATCGCTAGCGAGTAGCCGGTCGTGCGCATCATGGCGCTGATGCCGGTTGTCTCGTCGTAATAGTCCAGCAGCTGCCACGCGACACGACGTCCGTTGCGTCCCGTCACTTCGATCCGCAACGCGACGAGGTCGCGCCCGTTGGGCTTGGAGAGTCGCGGCGACACGGTGGCGATGAACGCGTCACGCGGCACGATCTTTGTCCCCTTCACCGTCACCGGATCGAGCGATAGCAAACCGAGCTCGCGGACCGGGCGCATGACCGCCAAGTGGCCCGGATACCGCAGTGTTTTGTACTCCATCGTCTGGACCTTCCCGGCATATGCCCACGGCATCGTCGAGATGCCACCACCGGTATGGAATGCCTCGAGCGTCCCGACGGGGTTAGGGAATTCCACGGTCTCGAGCTCCGAAAGCGCGTCCACGCGCTCCGGCCGGCCGCCCCGCAAAACCCACGACGGTGTCGTGTAATAATCCAACGCACCCTCGAGCGAGTAGACGATCTGATAATTCAGCGGGGGCTCGGGATGCTGCGGCAACCCGCCCACGAAGATCTTCACCGACTCCGCTTCGCCGACCCGTCGAACGCCTTCTGCGGCGATGATGTTGACCATCCCGGGAGCGAGCCCACAGTCGGGAACGACTGATACGCCTTTCTTCTCAGCGGCGGCACTGAGCGTCTTCTGTTTCTGGACGATCTCGGTGTTGCCGCCGAGGTCCGCGCAATGCAGTCCCGCGGCGATGGCGTTCCGGGCTACCGAATAGTTGAAGTAGTAGGGCAAGGCGTTCATGACGGCGTCATGGTCATGCATCAGCTTGCGTAGCCGAACCGACTGCTTGGCATCGAGGCGGGCTGTGACCAGCCGCTTGTCTTTCTTCTTCTTCAGGAATGCCGGGAGACGTCCTGGCTTTAGATCGGCGAGTGTGACGCGCTCAACCGCGGACTGCTGGAGCAGATCGTACGCACAGGCGGAGCCCTGCAGTCCGGCTCCCAGTACCAGCATGCGCATCGCGTCATCGCCTCCGATTGATCGACTGGGGAGCTGAGAGGGCTTGGGTAAAGCGGCCGGAAAGCTAGTTACACTCCTTTGTGGACGGTAGATTCGCGCCGTGTCGCATCCCCACGTTTCCAGCACCAGACCGGCCGCCGATCTCACACGCCAGCGCCTGATCCGAGCCGCGCTCGAGTTGTTCACGACGCGCGGTTATTACGTGACGACCACCGCGCAAATCGCGAAGAAGGCCGGCATCGCGGAGGGAACGATTTACCGGCACTTCGCCAGCAAGCAACAGCTCGTCAACGAGCTCTATCGAGCGGCGCAGCGCTGGGCGACGAAAGTCGCACAGGAAGCGAGCCGGAGCCTCGAGCCGACGAATACCCGCGCCCAGCTGGCGGCTGTCGCGCACGGTCTCATCGAGGGCGCGACGCGGGATCCGTCGATCGTGAAGCTCGGATTGCTCGACCCGCTCGCGGCGGTGCTCGATGACGAGAGCCGCAAGACCGAGCGCGAGTTTCGCGTTGTGGTCGAGCGCCTGATTGCCGAGGGGAAAGCGCAAGGCGTCGTGCGCCCGGGGGCAGTGGATGTTTGGGCGGGCGTGTGGCTCGCGACGATTGGTTATGCGCTGCTAAAGATCGTGGCTGGAGAATGGAAGAGCGGCGACGCGGGGTTGCGGTTGGTGATCGATGGCGCGTGGCGGGCGATTAGCGCGTGATTGCGCTATCCAGAACGCCGCAACTCGAACAAGGCGATCTCCGGCGGCACGAAGATGCGCAGCGGCACGCCGACCACGCCGATGCCCCGGCTCACATAGAGCTGGCTCGCGCCCTTTTGGAAATGACCCATGACGTACTTGGTGATCAACCGTCCCGGCGACCAGCCGATCACGGGCAGATAGAACTGCCCGCCGTGTATGTGGCCCGCGAGCGTCAGCGGAATGCCGCGCGGTGCGGCGCCGTCGAACGCACCGGGACGATGGGCCAGCAAAATCCGAAATGCCTGCGACGCGGGCGGCGTGACGCGCAGTGCCTCGGCCAAATCTTCGTCCTGCGGATCGTCCGCCCGCCAATTGCGCGGGTCATCGATCCCCACGAGCGCGATTGCGGCACCGCGGTACTCGATGACATGCACGCCGTTCTTCACGAAGGTCTGCCCGGCGTCACGCACGCCTTTGATCACGGCGTCCGCGCCCGTATAGCGATCGTGATTGCCCAGCACGGTTACGACGCCCAACGGTGCGTGTAGGTCCCGAAACGCCCGCACGTACGCGGGGATGTAGGACTGCGAGATGTCGATCATGTCGCCCGTCTGCACGATCAGATCGGCGCCGAGCCCGTTCGTCAGGGCGACGATCTCGGCCATTTTCTCTTCGGCCATGTGAATGCCGGCATGCACGTCGGAGACGTGAGCGATGCGCAGTCCGTCCAAGGCGGGGGGAAGATCGGGAAAGACGAGTGCGCGGCGCGTGACAGTCGGCAGTCGTTCCGCGTTCCAAATCCCGTAGGCTGACAATCCCACGCCGGCGGCGGCGTAGGTGTAGGTCGCGCGCACGAGGAATTGCCGACGGGACAGCCGTCCGCGGTCCGCGGTGAGCGGTGCGCTGGGTACGACATCCGCCGTACCGCTTACCGCGTACCGCTTACCGCGCACCCTGACGATCAGCCACCAGATTCCCTTCCCGACCAGGTAGATCGCGACCAGCGCGAGAAAAATCCAGCCAAGCAGCTGCCACGCAATCCAGGGGGCGATGTAGGGAACGCGGCTGATGCTCCACAGACTGCCGGAGAACATCCGCACGCCCACGATGACCCAGGGAATGTTGAAGACGACGAAGACGACCGTGAGAACTCGCCGCGCAGTGAGAGGAAAGCGCTCCCGCAAGTACAGATACAGGAGCACTTGGGGCGAAGCGAACAGCAACAGATAAATTAGGGCCATGCGATCCCGTACGCCGTGGTTCTCAGTGTGGTTCCTGGCGCTCCTCTTTGCACCACTCACCGCGCAACGCGTGAATCCGGTCGACCGGCACATCGTCGCCGCGGGACTGTGGTCGGAAGCGCGCTATAACTATGCCTACTGGGACGCCGTGCGCGCGAATTGGGACTCGGCGTTCGCGGCGACGGTCACGATGATCAACGCGCGCGGGGGGCCCGGGGGACCAGGAGGGGCGGGGGGGGCGGAGGGGGCGGGGGCGCCCGCGCCAACCGATTTGCAGTTTTTCCGGCAACTGCGGCGCTGGGGCGCGCTTTTGCACGACGGCCAGTTCGAGCTGCTGCCGCCGGCGCCCATCGCGGCACGAACGGCGCGACCGCCCATCGCCCTGCGGAGCATCGAGCGCCGGCCCTTCATCCTCGACTACGCCGCCAATGACGAGATGCGCATCGCCCGTCCCGAGCGTCTGGCAGAGATCATCGCCGTTCAGGGCATTCCCGCGGAGCTCTGGATTCGCGATTCCGTCCTTCCTGAAATTGCGGCCGCCACGGACTCGAGTCGTTGGGAACGCGCCGTGGAACGCATGCTCGAGGGTGAGCGAGGAACCGCCCTCCATCTGGTGTTGCGGCTTCCGGGTGGCACGCAGCGCGGCGCGAGCGTGACCCGCAGCGTCGCGCTCATGACCCGCTGGCCGCTGGAACGCCCTCCGGTCGAAGCCGAGACGCTGCCCGACGGCGTGATCTGGATCCGCATCAACTCGCTCGCGGATCCTGATGTCGTCGCGCTGTTCGACCGCGCGTTGGGCGACGCACCGCGCGAAGGGCTGCGGCATCGGGGTCTGATTGTCGATCTGCGCGAAACGATGTGGACGGCGAGCGGTCGAGAGCAGGGCTATGCCGTTCTCTCCCGGTTGACGGACCGTCCCATTCTCACATCGCGCTGGCGGACGCCGCAGTATCGTCCCGCCTACCGCGGCCCCGACGAGCCGGACTCGACCGGCGCGTGGCTCCGCGCGCCGTCCGACACGATCTGGCCACCGCTGCGGCGCGAGCGCCCTCCCTACACCGGTCCCGTCGTGGTACTGGCGTCCGCGCGCACGTCGGGCGCGGCTGAGGACTTCCTGGCGGCGTTCCGCGACGGCACCCGCGGCACGATCATCGGCGAAGCGTCCGCCGGTAGCACGGGACAAACGCTGGTGCTCCGGCTCGCTGCCGGTTGGCAGGTCCGCTTCACAGTGACCCGCGACGCATTCTCCGATGGGACGGAGTTCGGGCACCAGGGAATCGTGCCCGAGATCCGCGTGCAGACGCGCGCCGCCGACGTGCTGGAGGGGTGCGATGCCGCGCTCGAGCGAGCGCGCTCGCTGCTGGCGGCAACCGCGCGGCGCTAGCTCTTCAGCTGCGCGCGGAAGAACCGGATCACCGCACTCCACGCGCTGTCGGCGACTTCCGGTTTCTCACGACTCCGCAGGAATCCGTGCCCCACGCCGGGATAGATCGTGTAGGGATAGGTCTTCCCGGCAGCTCGCATCGCGGCGGCAGCATCCGGCGCGCCGGCAGTCATACGCGCGTCGTTCTCCGCGTACACGCCGAGCCCTTGGGCCCGAATCCTGGCCATGTCGGCGGCGTTCGGCGCCGGCCCGTAGCAGACGACGAACGCTTTCAGGTCGGGGGCATTCGTCGCGTAGCGGAAGCTCTGGCCGCCACCCCAACAGAAGCCAATGACGCCGATCGCGTCCGGCCGCACGGCCTTCAGCTTCTTCACGTAATCCTTGGTGGCGTTGAGATCGGCCGTGATCGAGTCGGGCGGCAGCGCCGCGATCAGTTTGCGCGCCGAGTCCTGCGATGCGGGAGTGCCGCCGCCTCGCGACAGCAGATCCGGCGCGATCGCGACGAAGCCGTCCTTCGCGAGCTGTTCGGTTGTCTGGCGCACGAAATCGGAGATGCCGAAGATCTCGTGGATGACGATGACCGCGGGCGCCGGCGCTGGGCGTTCGGGATAAGCGATATACGCCGTCACGGTATCGTGTCCCGACAAGAACTTCACGTATTCGGAATGGATGTCGCTGACTCGGTGAAACCCCCAGACGACAGCGAGGACAGAGACTGCGGTTCCAAAGGCGGCCACCCTCTTAGCGTCCATAGCTCACCCTCCAGACCTTTCCGCCCATATCGTCACTCACCAAGAGCGACCCGTCCGGCATGACGAGCAAGCTGACCGGCCGGCCCCAGCGTGATCCATCAGGAAGCTGCCACCCAACGATGAAATCCTCGACTCCGGTCGCCCGGTGACCGCTGCTGTCCATGCGCACCCGGACGACTTTGGCTCCCGTTGGGACGGATCGGTTCCAGGAGCCGTGCAGCGTCATGAAGGCGTCGCCGCGATAGTCGCGGGGAAACTGGTTGCCCGTGTAGAACGCGAACCCCAGCGGCGCCGAATGCGCCTGCACGGTGATGACGGGAGGCTCGAGTTTCGAGCAGTCGGCCGTGCCGTACTCGGGATTGGGCTTGCCGGGGAGGTAGCACTGCGGCCAGCCGTAGTTGCGGCCTTCCTTGATGATGTTGACGTGCTCGGGCGGCAGATCGTCCCCGAGATTGTCGCGATCGTTGTTCGCGCCCCACAATTCGCCGGTCGTTGGATTGAACGCGATCCCGACGGTATTTCGCAGTCCCTTCGCGAAAAGGCGTCCGCCCGATCCGTCGGCATTGAAGCGGCTGACGGCGGCCCGCAACGAATCGCTCTCATCGCAGACATTGCACGACGAGCCGACCGCGAGGTACAGCTTGCCGTCGGGTCCGAACACGATCGTCCGCGTCGAATGGCCCGCGCTCGGAATATTCGGCACGATGGTCACCGGGTCGCTGCGGCCGGGATCGTACCGTTTTACGTCGCGTTCTTCGGCGACGTACATCGTGTCGCCACGGAAGGCGAGGCCAAACGGTCCCCGCAACCTGCTCACGACGGTCAGGGTGCTGTCGACAACCCCATCATGGTTCGCATCGATCAACTTGACGACCAATCCCGCGCGGGGCTGCGTCGCGTAGACGACATTGCCAGGACCGAGCGCGAGAAAACGGACACCTTCCAGGTTCTGCGCGAACACCGCGATCTTGAAGCCGGGCGGCACGCGCAGCGTGTGGTCCTGAGCGGCGGCGGGCGCGGGGCCGCGGCAGGCGACGGCTACAACCGCGATGCTAATTGCGGCTCGCATACACTCCCTCGAGGGCGGTCACGCCCTCCGGCATCTTGTCCCGGCTCGCCAACGCGGCGGCGGCCGCTTGCTCAACGTGCTCAGTGATATCGGCCTCGACGTCCCCGAGAACCTTGGCGGAGACGCCGTCGTCCTTCAAGTACTCTTCGTACAGGCCGATCGGGTCCCGTTTGCCCCATGTGGTAAACAGATCGGGCGGAAACGTTTCCCGCGCCTCGCGCTCATCGTGGGTCGCGTGCCCCCCCATGCGGAACGTTTCAGCGAGGAGCAGCGCCGGTCCGTTGCCCTCGCGGCAGCGCGCGGCGGCGATGCGGGTCGCCGCATACGCGTCCAGCACGTTGTTGCCGTCGAACGTCGCCCCCCAGATCCCGTAGCTGGCCGGCCAGTCCTTGAAGTCGGGGGGAAGATGATGTTGTTCGAGACGCGTTCCCAACGCCACCTGGTTGTTCTCGATGATGAAAATGGCGGGAACGCGCTGCACGGCGGCGAAGTTGGTGCCTTCGTGCGCCGCGGCCGTTTTCGTCGACCCGTCGCCGACCCACGTGAGCGCGACGCGTGGCTCCTTCCTCATCTTGAAGGTCAGCGCGATGCCCGTGATGACCGGCACCATGTCGCCGACGTGTGAGATGGGTTGGAGCACCCCGTGCTGGAAGGAGCCGACGTGCAGGTCGCGCCCCCGACTTGGCGAGTCGGCCGTCGCGAGGTAGGCGCGCAACATGTCGGCGATCGACATGCCCATCTCGGAACAGGCCGCCGCATTGCGGATCATCGGCGCGACGATGTCCTGTCCGCGCTGCAATGCGTGCACCGGCCCCACGGTGGTCGCCTCCTCGCCGGTTCCAAGCCACGCCTTGGAGAGCACGCCAGTGCGGACCCAACGCTTCAGCTGGATGTCGTGGAGGCGGGCGCGCAGCAGGCCGCGATAGAGGTCGAGCTTCGCCTCACCCGACAATTCTGCGACGCTGCGCGCGCGCTCGGGATCGGATGTGATGGTGTCCCGGAAGCGCTGCACGAGCGCCGGGTCCGCTTTCCAGTCGACATATTCCGGTGGATCGAAGGCGGGGAACCGCTTCACGGCACTGCGGCGTCGCTCCAGCCTACAACTTGGCCGCCACGCTTGAACACCTTGCCGTCCTTCATCACGAAGTCGACGTGCTGGAGGACGGTGATGTTCTGCAACGGGTCGCCCTGTACCGCGACGATGTCGGCGCGTTTGCCGACCGCGATCGTGCCGGCGTCGCGCTCGACGCCCAGCAGCGTCGCGCCGCTCGCCGTTCCCGCGACGATGGCCTGCATCGGCGTCATCCCATAGCGCACCATGAGCTCGAATTCGCGGGCATTGGTGCCATGCTTCATCACACCGGCGTCGGTGCCGAGCGCGATCTTCACGCCGCCATCGAGGGCCATCTTGAAGGACGTGTGCATCCGCGGCGCGATCGCGAGCGCCTTGGCGGCGATGGGCGCCGGCAGGCGGCCGGCGGTTGCGAGCGACTCGACCGTAAATCCCGCCAGCAGGGTCGGCACGAGCCAGGTACCGTGCTGCTTCATCAGCGTGACGGCCTCCGCGTCCAGAATCGAGCCGTGCTCGATCGACGTCACGCCCGCCCGCACCGCGGCCTTGATGCCCGCCGTTCCGTGCGCGTGTGCGGCGACTCGGCGATCGAGCTGCGTGGCCGTCTCCACGATCGCCCGCATTTCTTCTTCGCTGTACTGCTGCACGCCGGCCGAATCCGTAAGCGAGAGCACCCCGCCCGTCGCGCAGATCTTGATGACGTCCGCGCCGTACTTGACCATGTAGCGCACGGCGTTGCGGACCTCGTCGAGGCCATTGGCGACGCCGACTTCGACGCCGCCTTCGTGCCCTAACGCCTCGGGCTGCAGGCCGTTGGTTTCGTCGCAGTGACCGCCGCGGATGCCGAAGGAAATACCGGCGGCAAAGATGTGCGGCCCCGGAATCCAGCCGGCGTTGATCGCATTGCGAAGCGCGACATCGCCGAAGGCCGCGCTGCCGACGACCCGCACGGTTGTGAAGCCGGCCTCGAGCGTCTGCTGCGCATGCGCGGCGCCAAGGAGCGCGAGCTGGCTCGACATCTCGGTAAGACGGCTGTGCTGCCAGTCGCCGTCCCCGATCGTGCGGCCGGCCAGATGCACATGGGCATCGATGAAGCCCGGCAGCACCGTCTCGCTCGACAGATCGATGACCGTCGCACCGGTGGGAATCGCGACATTCGCTCCCACCGCTGTGATACGATCGCCCTGCACCACGATGACCGCGTTTTTCACCGGCGCCGCGCCGGTTCCGTCGATGAGTGTGCCCGCGCGAATCGCGGTGGCTCCCGCTGGCTGCTGCAGCGTCAGCACCATCAGCAACGCGATCACGAGAACTTCTCCTTGAGCTTCCCGAAGAGTCCACCGGACGGCGCGACAGACCCCGTCAGCGCCTCCGAGAATTCGATCGCCGTCGTGAAGCGGTCATCGGGGTTCGTTTGCAGCGCCTTGGTCAACGCTTTCTCGACGGGGTCCGGGACATCGGGCCGATACTGCCGGATGGGAATGGCCTGGCTCCGCAGCCGCGCGATCATCATCTCCTGCGCGTTCCGCCCCTGGAACGGCAGCTTGCCGGTAAACATTTCGAACGCGACGATGCCGACCGCGTAGATGTCGCTGCGGGCATCAAGCGGCTTCCCGCGGATCTGTTCGGGGCTCATGAACTCGGGCGTCCCGAGAATGATTCCCGTCGCGGTCAGTTTGGCGATCGCCGGGTCGGCACGGCGTTCCTTGGCAAGTCCGAAATCCATGACGACCGCTCGCTCTGCGCCCCCCCCGCCGTCGGCGGCGACGAGCATCACGTTCTCGGGCTTCAAGTCGCGATGGATGATCTGCAGCTCGTGGGCATGGTGCAGCCCGGCGCACATCTGCCGCAGCAACGATACGCCGAGCGCGATGTCCATCGGCCCGCCACGCACTTCGCGCTCGGAGAGCAGCTCGCCCTTCAGGAACGGCATCACCAGGTAGATCAACCCATCTTCGGATTCGCCGAGGCGGAGAATGCGGCAGACGTTGGGGTGATCGAGGCGCATCGCCAGACCGGCCTCGCGCCGCAGTCGTTCGACCGAGCTCTTGTCGGACGCGAGGCGCGGCGACAGCACCTTGATCGCGACGGTCTCGCCCGATGAGATCTCCCTGGCGAGGTAGACGTATGACATGCCGCCCTCGCCCAGCTTCTTCATGACCTGGTAGCGAGCGTCGAGAATCTGATTCGACAGCGTCGATGCGCGGTCGAGACCAACCCCCCCGGCCCCCGCGTTGCCGGGCGGCAATGGCGTGCGAACGCCGGTCCCGCTGCCCGACGAGGGCGCAGACGCAGCGGGCCGCGGCGGGGGCTTCTTGGTTTGGATCTCGACCAGCATGCTCCCGTCCTTAGGACAGAAGCGTGCCCCGGTATCGGTGTAGACGGACCCGCATTTGGGACAGCGGCGTTCGCTCATTGCCGCACCAAGTTGCGGCCTTCGTTCTTGGCGCGATAGAGGGCCTGATCGGCGAGCGAGATGAAACTGTCGGCGCTGTGGACCCGGTCGTCGGGGAACGACGCGAGTCCGATGCTGACGGTCAGATGGAGCGGATCTTCACCGGGATCCGCGAAGTCGCGTGCCATGAACCGCCGCCGCAGCCGCTCGGCGAAGATCGCCGCGCCGTGTGGCGCCGTCTCCGGCATCACGACGACGAATTCTTCGCCGCCGTAGCGCGCCACGATGTCCACCGAACGCGCCTCGCGCCTGAGCAGCTCGCCGACCTGCCGCAGGACGGAGTCGCCGGCGATGTGGCCGCGCGTGTCGTTGATCGATTTGAAGCGATCGAGATCCGCGAGCAGAATCGTCAGTGCCAGGTTGTACCGCCGCGCGCGATCCAGCTCCTGGGCCAGCGCTTCCGCCAGCGCGCGACGATTCATGCAGCCCGTGAGCGCATCGGTCGACGCGAGCTTCTCGAGCCGCTGTTTGTCCGTCACCGCGCTCTCGAAATCGTACGCCTTCTCGATCGCCGACACGGCGGTCTTAATGACCGTCTCGGCGAACTGCGCGTCGGCTCGCGTCAGCGGCGGATCATCTCCCGTCGTGCGCAGGAAAAAGACGCCGGTCTGCTGATCCTTCATCCAGAACGGCAATGCCACCGCGGATCGCGTGGGGACCTTGATCGCTTCACGCTCCCAGCGGCGCCGCTCGTCCTCGTACAGCGGATCGGTCGCGACATCTTCGACGAGCACGAGACGCCCAGTCGATACGGCTTTGCGGATCTCGGGATACCGAGCCAGCTCGATCTGCAGGTTGCGCAGCATCGGGTTTTCGTACGCCGCTACGACGACGCCTTGCTGGTCGCCGGGCTTGGCGAGCACCATCGAGCATTTCGAGATGTTCAGCGCGCGCGCCACGCGGCGCGCCAGGATGTGATAGATCTCGTCTGGTTTGAGCGAGTCGGTGACTTCGTGGAGGATGTCCACCATCGCCGCGCGGCTGCGCGCCTCTTCGCGCGCCTGCGCGAGCGCCCGGCCCACCCGAATGTGCGCCTCGACGCGCGCCAGCAGCTCGCGCACGCGAAACGGCTTCGAGATGAAGTCCGCGGCGCCCAATCCCAGCGCGCGCACGGTGGCTTCCTCGGGCGGCATCGAGGACACCATGAGCACCGGTAGATCGCGATAGCGCTCGTCCTGCTTCATCCGCTCGAGCAGCTGCAGCCCGTCGACCTTGGGCATCATGATGTCGAGCAGCAGCAGCGCCGGCTTCACTTCCTCGAGCTTGGTGAACAATCCGTCGCCGCCCGGGCAGACGTCGACCTCGTAGCCGTGTTCTTTCAGGATCCAGGTGAGCGTCCGGACCAGCGACTCGTCGTCATCTGCAACCAGCACGCGGGTTTTCAATCCTGGGCCTCGAGCAGCGACCGGTCGACGTTACCGCCGCTCACCACGAGCACCGTGGTCCGGGAGCGCGGTACCAAGCCGGCGAGGAGCGCGGCCGTGGTGGCGGCACCGGATGGCTCGACCGCGAGCCGCCGGGTGCGCCAGAGAAACTGCACGGCGGCGCGAATGCTGTCATCCTCGACCAGCACGACGCCGCGCATCCGATCCCGTTGCCGCGACAACTCCGCGAACGGAATCGCGCCGACGGACAGCGTGATCAGCCCGTCGGCAATGCTCGCGGTGCGCTCGAGCCGAACCGGCGCGCCCGCGGCCAGCGAGTGGTGCAGCTTCGGCGCTCCCGCCGGCTCGACGCCCCAAACGACGGCCTTACTGCCGACCGCCGCCAGTCCCGCGACGATCCCCGATATGAGGCCGCCGCCGCCGACCGGCACGACGACGGTCTCGACTTCGGGAAGCTGTTCGACGATCTCGAGCGCGACGGTGGCCTGGCCGGCGACGATGTCGGCGTGATCGAATGGCGGGACGACCGCGAGTCCATCGCGCGCCGCGATCTCCTCCGCTTTGATGCGGCGGTCCTCTGAGGTGCGACCGGCCAGTACGACTTCCCCACCCCACTGCTTCACGCCCTCGACCTTCACGGCGGGCGCCGTCTCAGGCATCACGATGACGGCGCGCACGCCGAACCGCTTCGCGGCGTACGCCACGGCCTGACCGTGGTTACCGGAAGAGAAGGTGATCACCCCGCGCTTGCGCGCACCGTCGGCGAGTTTCCGGATGGCGTTGTACGCACCGCGGATCTTGAACGCGCCGATGGGCTGCTCGTTCTCGAGCTTGAGATGCGCGCCGAGCTCCTCGACATAGATGAGCGGAGTGCGGCGCGCGATCCCCCGCAGCCCCTCTGCGGCTTCCTTGATGTCGCGGGTAGTGACCACGCTACTTCTTGGCTTTGGCCTTGGGGGCCTTGGGGGCCTTGGGGGCCTTCGCCTTGGATTTGGCCGGAGCCGGCGCCGGTGTCTCGTCTTCGTCCTCCGGAACCTCCTCTTCATCTTCCTTCACGACGCGCGCCACGTCCACGACCAAATCGCCGGGCGTGAGATTCATGACTTTGACGCCCTGCGTGTTGCGGCCGGAGATGCGGATGCCCTCGACCGGCACCCGGATCATGATCCCCTTCTTGGTGATCATCATCAGCTCGTCGTCCGGCAGCACTTCCTTCAGCCCGACGATGTCGCCGGTTTTATCGCTGCGCTTGAGCGTGATGATGCCACGTCCGCCACGGTGCTGGATCCGATACTCGTCCAGCTCGGACCGCTTGCCGATACCCTTCGCCGTCATGGCCAGCAACGTCGACTTGCGGCGCACCACGACCATGTCGATGACGTGGTCCTTCTTATCGAGCTCGATGCCTTTCACGCCCGTGGTGGTGCGGCCCATGTCGCGGACGTCTTTCTCATGGAACCGGATGCTCATGCCGTGCGCGGTCGCGAGCACGATGTCGTTCTTGCCGTCGGTCACCTGCACGTCGATCAGCTCGTCGCCCTTCTCGATGTTGATCGCGCGAATGCCGACCGACCGCGGATTGCCGAACTCCGAGAGTACGGTCTTCTTGACCAAGCCGTCCTTGGTAGCGAACAGCAGGAATTGATTCTCGGAGAACTCGCGCACCGGCACGAGCGCGGCGAGGCGCTCGTCGGGCTTCATCGCCACGCAGCTCAGAATCGGTTTGCCCCGCGCCGCGCGCGCTGCCTGCGGAATCTCGTGCACCTTGAGCCAATAACACTGTCCCTGTTCCGTGAAGAACATCATGTAATCGTGCGTCGAGGCGATGAAGAGGTGCTCGACCCAGTCGTCTTCCTTTTGATGGGCGGCTATCACACCCTTGCCGCCACGCCGCTGCCGGCGATAGGCCGACACGGGCAGGCGCTTGATGTAGCCGGCGTGGGACACGGTGATCACCATGTCCTCTTCGGCGATCAGGTCTTCGATCGAGAACTCGCCCTGATCGGCGACGATCTCGGTCCGCCGCTCGTCGCCGAAGCCGTGCGCCAGCTCCGTCAGCTCTTCCTTCAGGATCTTCATGCGCCGCGGCTTGGACGCGAGGATCTCCTTGCACTCCTTGATGAAACGGCGGACGTCCTTGAGCTCTTCGTCGAGCTTGGTGATTTCGAGCGCGGTGAGCCGCGCCAGCCGCATGTTGAGGATTTCGGCGGATTGTTTTTCGGAGAGCTTGAAACGCTTCCGTAATGCGGCGTCGGCGCTCGGCGTGTCCTTCGATTTCTTGATGATCTTGATCACTTCGTCGATGTTGTCGACGGCGATCTTCAAGCCTTCGAGGATGTGCTCGCGGTCCTGCGCGCGCTGCAGCTCGAACTGCGTGCGGCGCGTGATGACGGTGTGGCGGTGCTCGATGAAGTGCTGCAGCAGCTCGACGAGGGTCAGCTCCTTGGGCGCGCCGTCCACCAGGGCCAGCATGATGGCGCCGAAGGTCTGCTGCATCTGCGTGTGCTTGTAGAGCTGATTGAGCACCACCATCGGAATGACGTCGCGCTTCAGCTCGATGACGAGCCGGATGCCTTCCTTGTCGGATTCGTTCCGGACGTCGCTGATGCCCTCGAGCTTCTTGGCGAGCACCAGATCGCGGATCTGCTCGTGCACGCGCTCCGGACTCACCTGATACGGGAACTCCGTCACCACGATCTGCTGCTTGCCCGTCGATTCCTTCTCTTCGGCGATCGCGCGTGCCCGGATGATGATGCGACCGCGACCTTTTTCGTAGCATTCCTTGATCCCCTCGCGGCCGTAGATGATTGCTCCGGTCGGGAAGTCGGGCCCCTTTACGAATTTTCTGATGTCCCTGATGGTGGCGTTCGGATGATCGACGAGGTGCACGATCGCCTGCACGACCTCGCTCAGATTGTGTGGCGGGATGTTCGTCGCCATGCCGACCGCGATGCCGGCGGAGCCGTTCACGATCAGATTCGGCAGCCGGCCCGGGAGCACCGTTGGCTCTTGCAGCCGGTCGTCGAAGTTCGGGACGAAATCGACGGTGGCCTTGTCGATGTCCTCGAGCATCGTCATCGCCACGCGCGTCAGCCGGGCTTCTGTGTAGCGATAGGCGGCTGCGGAATCGCCGTCGACCGAACCGAAATTCCCCTGCCCATCGATCAGCGGATAGCGCAGCGAAAAGTCCTGGACCATCCGGACCAGCGAGTCGTAGACCGCGATGTCGCCGTGCGGGTGGTATTTGCCGAGGACGTCGCCGACGACGGTGGCGGCTTTCTTGTACGGCCGGCCCGGCACCAGGCCGAGCTCGTGCATCGCGTACAGGATGCGGCGGTGCACGGGTTTCAGGCCGTCGCGGACATCGGGCAGCGCGCGCTGCACGATGACGCTCATCGAATAGTCGAGGAACGATTCCTTTAGCTCGTCTTCAATGAGCCGCGGGAGGATGCGCTCGCGGACGTTAGGACCAGTCATTTGGCTCTATGTAGGAGGAGGTCTAAGTTGATAAAAACTAACTACTTAGGTCGGTAATGGCAACTGCGAGGACATGCAAAAGCTAGACGCACAGACGCACAGCGGTCAACAGGTTACAGCGGTCCGGAAACCTGGATTATCACCTTCCCCATCTGCTCGCCTTTCGCCAAATGCTCGTACGCATCGCGTAGCTGCTCCATCGGGTACATCCGATCCACGATTGGTCTGAGCTCTCCCTTTCCCAACCGGCGCACGATCTCCGAGTACTCCGCCGCGTTTCCCATGGTCGATCCGAGGATGCTCCAGTTATGCCAGAACAGCCGGCGCAAATCGAGGCCGACTTGCGGGCCCGATGTCGCGCCGCAGATCACGAGCCGTCCGCCACGACGCAGACAGCGCAGAGAGTCGTCCCACGTCGCTGCCCCGACGTTGTCGACCACCACATCCACGCCACGCTTGTTCGTCAACGCTCGCACTTCTTGAGCGACCTTTTGCGTACGGTGGTTGAACGTGATGTCGGCCCCAAGCTGCTTCGCGACCGCGAGCTTGGCATCCTGGGACGACGTGACGATCACGCGCGCGCCGAGCAGTTTGGCGATGCGCAGCGCGGCCAACGACACGCCTCCGCCGATCCCCCATATCAGCGCCGTCTCGCCACTCTGCAGCTGCGCCCGAGTCACCAACATCCGCCATGCCGTGAGCGTGACCAGCGAGAAGGCCGCCGCTTCCGCCCACGTCAGCTCGGGCGTCAACCTCGGGATGCGCGCCACGTTGTGAGCGGGGATGGTGATTCGCTCTGCGGCTGCCCCGGGGAGATGCTCGCCCAAGAGCCGGTAGTTCACGCACAGCGAGTGTTCCCCCGCCCGGCAGAACTCGCACGTGTAATCGGAGATGCCGGGGTTCAACATGACGCGGTCGCCGGGTTGCAGGCCGACCACGCCCTGCCCGACGGACTCGACGACTCCCGCTCCGTCGGCGCCGACGATATGAGGAAAGCTGTGCGGTGACCCGGGGAGGCCCTGGACGACGAACAGATCGAGATGATTCAATGCCGCGGCGCGTATGGCGACGCGCACCTCTCCCGTCCCAGGAGGAGGTGCGTCGGGAACGTCGCTGACCTTTAAGTGCTCGATTCCGGTTGCTGAGAGAACGCAGGCGCGCATCGCGCCCCCCCCCCGAATCTACGGCCGGAACGTCGGGGTGATCATCTGCTCCGCGCCGGTCGTGGGCATTGGCACCGGAGTTCCGGAGCTGACAGGCTGCATGTACACCCTATACGCGGGATTGCGGCGGTTCTGAGGCTCGGCGTTGACCACCAACGCCACGAGATCGCCTGATGGGGAGATCGCGAACGACGCAATCGCGAGGTCGGTACCGGTCAACGGCGTTATGCTGCCGGTCGTGAGATCGGCGCGTACAACCTGCTGGACGGTGCGATTACCCTCTTTGCGCTCCACCAGATATGCGAGCGTGCCGTCGCGCAAGAAATGCGGCTCACTCTCTTTCTGCTGTGGCGTGCGCGTGAACGCGCGCTGATTGGACCCGTCGCGCCCCATGAGCCAGATGTCGTAGTTCTTGTCGCGCACCGACACGTACGCGATCGTCTGCCCATCAGGAGACACCGCCGGCGAGAAGTTGATCGAGTCGCGCGTCAGCTGCGTCAGCCCCGTGCCATCGAGATTGACGGCCCAGATCTCCTGCTTGCCCGCAGGGCGCGACGAATGGAATACGATCGACTGCCCATCGGGCGCGAACGCGGGACGTCCGTCGACCTGGGGGTCATTGGTGACGCGGGTAACACCGGTGCCGTCCGCATTCATCACATAGATCTCCGGGTTTCCGTCTCGCTGCGTGACAAACGCGATGCGCGAGCCGTCCGGAGAGAACGCCGGATCGTTTGCGGAGGCGGTGTCGGTTGGCGGCGTGACCTTCGACAGCTGCGCCAAATTCGAGCGCTCGGCTGAGTACAGCTGGAATTTTCCCTGCCCGGCGCGCGAGCTGGCCACCACGATCTCGCCCACGACGTAAATGTCCGCGGCCGCGGTCTTCCCTCCGGGAGCGGCGGCCGTGACGCGCGCGTGTCCAAAGCCGGCTCCGGCCACGGTGCCATCCTCACCGACCGTCGCCACCTGAGGATTGTCCGTGCTCCATGTGAGATTCGTGGCGGCGCCGAGGACATTGCCTTGATCGTCAGCGTAATTCGCGTGCAGCGTGTGCCGCTGATTCAGGCCGATGCCGACGCGCGGCTGCACGAACCGCACTGATCCGGCGATGACGTTGATGTTCCACGTGACCGCCAGCCCCACCCCCGGGCCCTTCACGGTGAACTGTGTCTTCCCGACGGCCCGACCGGTGAGCAATCCCGTCTGCGGATCGAAACTCGCAATCGCGGGATCCGCGACGCTCCAGCGCAGCGGCGCCTCCGGAACCGGCGTGTTATCGGCCGTCAACGCCTGCGCGTCGAATTTCGCGGTGCCGGTGAGCGGCACGGCAACGTCCGGCGCTCGTGGCGGGCGCACGGAAAGCTTGTCGACCACCTTGTGGACGGAGACCTCGATGCTCTTGTTCTGCAGCAGCCCCGACACGCTCAGCGTCGCCTTGCCTGGTCCAGCGGCCGTCACGACACCCGCCAGACTCACCCGGGCCACGCTTTGATCGTTCGAAGCCCACTGTAGAACAAGCGGATTCACGGTTCGATTGTTTTGCGCGGCGACGATGACATGCAGCGTATCGAGGTCGCCGGGGGAGAGCATCAGGGGCGATCCCGCACCGGCTTCACGAACGGTAAAGTCCGCCTGCTGCACGACCACCGGAGCCGTCGCGGTCAGCCCGCCCGGTGCCGTCGCCTGGATCGTGCCTTGACCCGGAGCGAGTGCGACGACGTTGCCGCTCTGATCGACGCTCGCAACGTCCGTGCGCAGCGACGTCCAGTTGACGTTCACGGGCGCCGCCGCGGAGCCGTCTTCCTTCAACGCTCGCGGCGATACCCGCGTGTTCTCAGATGGCAAGAGATAGATGACGCCGGGCTCGAGCCGCAGCGCCGCTGCCGGCCCGCTCCCAGGTGGCTGGCCGCCGTACAGATCCGGACCTGTCGGGGGGGGCGGGGGGCCCGGCGGCGGGGGGGAAACGGCCCCCCCACCCACAACCTGGATCGCGGCTTGGCCGCGCCGCGCTCCCGCGCGGGCCTCGATGATGGCGACACCATTGCCGACACCCGTTACAGTCCCGTTGTTGTCGACCTTGGCGATGTTCACGTTGTTCGACGACCAGATCAGACGGACCGTCGGGATCACGTTGCCGATGCGGTCGAACGCCGTGGCCAACAGCCCCGTCCGTTCGCCCACCCGAATGGTCACCGATGGCGGCGCGACCTGCACTTCAGCGACGTTTTGCGCCGTCAGGACCCGAGGGGCGAGGAGGGGGAGGGGGGCGAGCAGCGCCAGTGTCGCGATCAGACTTCGATTAGTCATGGCTGGCGAATGTGCGTCCGGCTAAATGGCCCTGTCAAGCCAACTTGTCACAAGCGCGCCGACAAACTGAGACCAAAAACGCGGTATCGCGTGTCACTTGCGAGGTCCAAATCCCGCGGTAAGCTATAGCGCACTCACGCCGCCCCCCCGCCCCCACGCGCCGCGGCGCCGCACCTACACAGCATAGGAGAGATCCGATGCTTGAGCAGATGGATTTCACGGAGAGCAGTTGGCCCGGACCGGGGTTCATGGAGCCGATGTTCCCCTCGGCGCCCACACCCGCGCCTACCCCGTCCATGCCAATGGAAGAGTCGCGCTCCTCTTCCAAGCCGAAGGCCCGGAAGAAAAAGAAAGCCGCCAAGAAAGCGCGTCCGAAAGCGAAGAAAAGGAAGCCCGCGAAGAAGAAAAAGGCGACCAAGAAGAAACGCCGCCGCTAACACAACTCGGTACGATATCCGCGGGAGCGTCTCAGCGAGGCGCTCCCGCGGCCACGTTAGGGAGACTCATGCGCCCGCTCTGTTGGCTGATCGTGCTCTCGATCTCGTGTTCGGGACCGAAGACTCCGGTTGGCGATCCGCCGCGCGAAATCGCCGCGATGCTGCAACGGTCGGCGGCCGATTGGAACCGCGGCGACCTCGACGGCTTCATGAGCGACTACGCGCGCGACTCGCTGACGAGCTACATGGCGCGCGGCCACGTGCAATACGGCTGGCAGGCACTCTACGATCGCTACAAAGCCAACTACTTCGCGCCGGGGAAAACCCGCGATTCGCTCTCGTTCGATGAGCTGCACGTCCGCGTGCTGACGCCTCACTTCGCGTACGCCACCGCCCGCTTCAAACTGTCCCGGCCGCCGCGTGACTCCGTGGTGGCGAGCGGGCCGTTCACGCTTGTTTTGCAGCGCCAGGGGGGGGGCGATCGCTGGCGCATCCTGCACGATCACACGTCCGCCGATCCCAAGCCGTGAAGTACATCGCGCTCCTGCTCCTCCTGCTCGCGATCGCGGGCTGCGGACGATTCAAATCCACCGAGTCCATCATCGCGCTTGAAGGCGTGACGTTGATCGACGGATCGGGCGGAGCGCCGAAAGAAGACGCCGTCATCATCATCCGCAACGGTCACATCGAATCGGTCGCGCGCGTCAACGAGATCGCCATTCCGAAGAACGCCGTGCGGATGAATCTCGCGGGTAAAACCGTCATCCCCGGTCTCATCGATTCGCACGCACACGTCGAACGCTGGGCTGCTCAGCGGTATATCGCCTGGGGCGTCACGACGGTCCGTGATCTCCATGGCGGCATGGATTCGATTCTGGCGCTCCGCAACGACATGAACCTGGGCTCGATTCTGGGCCCACGGATGTTTACGGCGGGCGCGATGATCGACGGCATACCCCCGACCTATCCCAATGCGACCGGTGTCGCGAGCGCCGAGCAGGCCAGGCGCGCCGTCGACCAGCACGTCGTCGCGGGCGTCGATTACCTCAAGGTGTACACCAAGATCACGCCGGCATTGCTGCGCCCGTTAATGGACGAAGCCGGCAAGCTGCGGCTCCCGGTGGCCGCTCACCTGGGCAAGATGGACGCGTTGACGGCGGCGCGCGCCGGCGTGGTGTCGATCGAGCACATGTCGGGCGTCGTCCAGGCGGCGACTGGAAATCCCTTCTATATCAATGCGCACAACAGCTTTCTCTCGGGCTGGACGGCCGAGGAGAAAGGGTGGTCGTCGCTCGACTCGAATGTGGTGGCGCGCACGGCGCGTGCGCTCGCGCAGACGAAGGTCACGATCGTACCCACGCTAGTCGTGCACGACATGCTGTCGCGCCTCGACAATCCGATTTTGCTCAGCCGTCCCGGCATGGAGGACGTGCCCGAAAGCGCTCAGAGCGTCCGCAGCGTGCCCGGTCTGCTGCGGCGCACCGGTTGGCAGAGGGGCGATTTCGAGGCGTTCCGCCGCTCGCGGCGGCGCCAGGATCAGTTCGTGCGCGAGTACCGGCGCGCGGGCGGCGCCATTGCCGCGGGGTCGGACGCGGCGAACCAATTGCTCATTCCCGGTTACTCCCTGCACGAGGAGATGGCGCTACTCGTGAATGCGGGGCTGAGTCCGCTCGAGGCGATCACGGCCGCCACGCGCCGCGGCGCGCAATTGCTGCGCGCCGATTCGCTGGGGCTGCTCACGGCGGGTAAGGTCGCCGATCTCGTCGTGCTGAACGGCAACCCGCTGCGCAACATCACCGCGACTCGCAACATCGCCTTCGTCATGACCCGCGGCCGGATGATCCGGCCGGATTCCCTGAGGGCTACATGGAAATGAGACCGCGTCTTCTCTCGCTCCTTTTTGTCGCCCTGTGCGGCATGGGCACGGCTGCAAGGAGTGACGGCTCCTACGATCTGATTCTCAAAGGCGGTTGGATTGTCGACGGCAGCGGCAATCCTCGTTACCAGGGCGACGTTGCGCTGCGCGGTGATCGGATCGCCGCGGTGGGGTTCCTCGGCTCGGCGACCGCCCGTGAGACCCTCGATGTCCACGGTCTCGTCGTCGCCCCCGGCTTCATCGACATGATGGGCCAGTCCGAGACCAACGTGCTCATCGACAATCGCGTCCTTTCGAAGATCACGCAGGGCATTACCACGGAAATCACGGGAGAAGGCGGCTCGGTCGCGCCGCTCACGGACAAGTTGGTCCTGGACGATTCCGACGCCATGAAGAAATGGCATTACCGGGAGGACTGGCGCGATCTCAACGGCTATTTCGCGCAGCTCGAGAAGCAAGGCTCCTCGCTCAACATCGCGACGTTCGTGGGCGCCACGCAGGTTCGTCTCGCGGTGGTCGGAAATGAAAATCGCGCGCCCACCGCCGCCGAGCTCGCGCACATGACGGCGCTCGTCGACACGCTGATGGAGCAAGGCGGGCTGGGTGTCTGGACCGCCCTCGAGTACGCACCGGCCAGCTATTCGAAGACCGACGAGCTCATCGCCCTCGCCCAAGCCGCCCGGCGGCACGGCGGCATCTACGCGTCGCACATGCGCAATGAAGGCGAGCACATCGATGATGCGTTGAACGAGCTCTTCCGCATCGCGAAGGAAGCCGGCATCCCGGCGGAAGTCTCGCACCTCAAGCTTTCGGGTCGCAAAACCTGGGGGCGGATGCCGCGCATTTTGGCACGCATCGATTCGGCGCGGGCCGCGGGACTCGACGTCACCGCCGACCAGTATCCTTACATTCGGGCGGCGACCTCACTCGATGCGTCGATCCCCACGTGGGCGGAGAGCGGCGGCATGGACTCGCTGCTGATCCGGTTGCGCAATCCCGCGACGCGCGCCCGGCTCCATCGCGAGATGCTGAATCCGATTGGTGGCGAGGTATTCTACTCCGCGGCAGGCGGTGCCGCCGGCATTTTGATCACGGGCACGTTCCAGGATTCGCTGCGCTACATGCAAGGGAAGACGGTAGCACAGATCGCCGCGGCGCGGCATCGCGACCCGATCGAGGCCGTCTTCGACATCGTGCTTGCCGAGCATGGCCATCGGACCGACGCGGTGTACGCGATCATGGACGAGCCCGATGTGCAGGCGGCGATGAAGCAGTGGTGGGTCGCGGTGAACACGGACTTCGGCGGCGTCGCGCCCGACGGCCCCTTCGGCACGCAGTCCGCGCACCCGCGCGCGTACGGCACCTTCCCGCGCATCCTCGGCCACTATGCGCGCGACTTGAAGCTGTTCCCGCTCGAGTTCGCGGTGCGGAAGATGACTTCGTTGGCGGCACAGCGCGTCGGCCTCACCGATCGCGGCCTCGTGCGGCCCGGCATGTTCGCCGACATTACCGTTTTCAATCCCGCGACGGTGCTCGACCGCGCGACGTTCGAGCTGCCGCATCAGACCTCGGTCGGCATCGAGTACGTGATCGTGAACGGGCAGACGGTAGTGAAGAAAGGCCAGCTCACGAGCGCGCGCCCCGGTCGCGGGCTGCGGGGCCCGGGATACCGCCAATCCCAATAATGTGACGCTGGGGCGGCTGTTCGTCTCGTGGTTACCGGTGGCGGCGTTATTCGCCGTCGCGCCGCCCATCGGTTATCGCTGGGACCTGCCCCCGGTCGATCGCGCACTCGTCTGGTCGTTCAATCGCTGGGAAATCGGCTGGCGTCTAGGCGAAGCGGCGGTGCTCACGCTGTTCGCTTCTCTCTGGTTCGACTCACTCGGCGCCGGGCAGTGGTGGCTGGTGTTTTTGCTCGTCGGCCTGCTCGTCGCCTTTCCGCGACGGCTCGTGATGTGGCAGCACGTCGAGCCGCTGCGCCGCCGGCATCTGCTGGTCCACGCGTTGCTCGATGTGGCTCGCTACATCCTCGCGGGCGCCTCGCTATCTTCGCTGAACCAATGACCACCGTTCGACTGACTGCGCTCTCGCACGGCGCCGGCTGAGCCTGCAAGCTCGGCCCCGCCGAGTTGGCGCAGGTCTTGCGCCACGTGCCGACTATCACGGATCCACGTGTCCTCGTCGATGCATCGACGCGGGACGACGCCGCCGTGTACCAGTTGACGCCGGACCGCGCGATCGTCGCGACGGTGGATTTCTTCACGCCCATCGTCGACGATGCATACGACTTCGGGCGCATCGCGGCCGCGAATGCATTTTCGGACGTCTACGCGATGGGGGCGACGCCGTTGCTCGCGCTCAATCTCGTCGGCTGGCCGCGGGACACCCTCCCCTATGAGCTGCTCGGCGAAGTGCTGCGCGGCGGCGCCGACATCGCGCGCGAGGCGGGCGCGTTCGTGCTCGGCGGCCATTCGATCGATGACCCCGAGCCCAAGTACGGCATGGTCGCGATCGGCGAAGTGCATCCCAACCGCATCGTTACCCTCGCGCGTGCCCGTGCCGGCGATGCGCTCGTTTTGACCAAACCGATCGGCACCGGGGTGCTCACGACCGCCTTGAAGCGCGACCTTGCGACGGCTGCGGACCTGGCGCCAGCCGTGACATCGATGACCACGCTCAATGCCGGCGCGGCGCGCGCGATGCGCGCGACGGGGGGAGGGGTGCACGCCGCCACCGACGTCACCGGCTTTGGTTTACTCGGTCACCTGCACAACATGCTCAACGCGAGTGGACTGGCCGGTGAGGTCGATGCAGCCTCTGTTCCGCTGCTCCCTGCGGCCATGGAGCTCACGGAGCGCGGCGCGGTACCCGGCGGGACGAAGCGTAATGTCGAAGCGTTATCACCGCACGTGAAGTTCGGCTCCGAAGTCCCCGAACCCCTGCGCGTCTTGCTGTGCGATGCCCAGACTTCGGGGGGGCTCTTGATCGCGTGTGATCCCGATCGCGTGAACACCTTATTGGCCGCACTGGGTCGCGAGGCCACGCCCGCCGCGGCTCGGATCGGTCGCCTGGCCCGCGGTACCCCCGGCGCGATCACGGTGTCGTAACGAAATGGCCACGATTCCTGAATACCGCTCGTTGACTCCCGCTGCACTCGATGCGCTGGAACGCGCCGTGCGCGAACAGCTGCGGGTAGCGCTGCGGCGGCGCGGGACCGAATATGTCGTGGTGGCTGAGCGGCTCGAAACGAGCGGGCGAGATGACGTGCTGGCCGGACGACTCCCCATGACGGGCGAGCTGCTGAGGTTCCGGCTGCGCGATCTGGAGAGCTTCGCGGTACTGCCCTAGCCTGATATGTTCACGCGCCTGTTGATCGGACTGGACGGCAGCCCCAATGCCGATGAGGCGTTGGAGCAGGCGGTCGTGCTCGGCCGTCGCTTCAAGTCCAAGCTCATCGTCGCGCACGTCAAAGAATCGTCCGGACTCGGCCGGCGCACCAGCGACTCCGGTGAGCTGCTCGAGCGGGCGAAGGAACGCGTGCGAGACGCGGGGCTGGCAGTCGAAACGATTCTCAAGCACGGCGACCCGGACAGCGAGCTCGCGGCCTTGGCGCGGGACGTCGACACGGTGCTGGTGGGCAGACGCGGCCGGTCGTCGCACGCGGAAGTGCTCGGGAAGACCGTCTCATCGTTGATTCGGATTGCGCAGGGATCCGTGATCGTGTGCGGGAGCAAGCCGTCGCCGATGAACTCCTGCGCCATCGCATTCGACGGCCGCGAGACGGCGCAGCGGGCGCTGGCGCTCGTCGCGCGGTTCGCCAGCGTGACGCACAGCACCGTCCATATCATTCATGCGACGATCGATCCCGCGATGGGTACGATGGTCGTGGGAGAGGCGGAGGCAACGTTGTCGCTTCAGGGAGTGGCATTCGTGACGCACATCGAACACGGAACGCCCGGCGAGGCCGTGGCACGCGTCATCCAACGCACCCAGTGCGACGCGCTCTTCGCCGGAGCGCATGTCGGATCGGGTAGACATAGTGACGTGACGGTGTCGCACGCGGAGGAGATCCTGCGCCATACGGACATCCCGGTGGTCATTCAGCCGTGACCGCTCCGTTCGTGCTCGTCCACGCCGACGAAAGCTGTCTCGTCAACGACAGCAGCAAGCCGAGTCGCGGGGGCAACGCGGCGCTGATCGAAGCCCCCGCGGGCGACAGTGTGGCGCGGTGGGATTTCTTCGAATGCTCGCCACAGACGACCAACAACAAAATGGCGCTCGCCGGCGCCATCGCGGCGCTCGAATGGATTCGCCGCCAGTGGCGGCACGCCATCGTGCAGTATGTCTCCGACTCCGAGTATCTCGTGAAGGGAATGAACGAGTGGTCCAAGGACTGGGAGCGGCGGGGGTGGCGGCGGAAGACGGGTCCGCTCGAGAATGCCGAGCTGTGGCAGAAGCTCAAGCAGGTCGGGACCGCGCACACGGTCGATTGGCGCTGGGTGCGCGGCCACAACGAGCACGTCAAGAATGAATACGCCAACTTCGTGGCGGTGCGCTCGGCCGAACAACAGGAGCGCTCCAACGGCCTGATTCCCTCGGGCTTCGACACGTGGCTCGCCCAGCAGCGCGCGCGCGGCAAGTACGTCGCCTTCGATCCGGATGAGGAGCTGCATGAGCATAAGTAAGGACGGCGTCGCGGCGAACACCCATCCCGCCAATGTCCTGGCGGATGGCGCGACGGCTCCGCCGGTCGACCGCATACCTCTGTACGAGGTGTACATGCGGATGGCCGAGGAGCTGGCGAAACGCTCCACGTGCGTGCGCCTCCAGGTCGGCACGGTCGTCACCGATCAGCGGCTCGAGAACGTGTTGGCGATCGGTTACAACGGCAATGCGCGCGGATTGCCGAACAAGTGCGACTCGACCGTCCCCGGCAACTGCGGCTGCATTCACTCGGAAATGAACGCGCTCGTGAAAGCGCCGGGGAACGTCCGCGACAAGGTTGTGTTCGTGAGCGCGTCGCCCTGCGTCATGTGCGCCAAGTTGATCATCAATTCCGGCGTGACGCATGTCTTCTATCGCAAAGCCTACCGCGACCCGTCGGGCGTGGAAGTGCTCCAACAGGGTGGCGTGGTTCCGGTGCTGTACGACCGCTGGATAGCGGCATGGAGAAACGGCTCATAGGGTGAACGAGATCCCATTGAATGTTTCACACCCTGAAGGGTGCCTTTAGCCTGTGAAATGAGATGGACGAACTCGATCGGTTATTCGGTCTGCTGGTCGTCGCCCTCGCGCGCGAAACCCGCATTGCCGTTCCGTTCCCCGCCGCCGAGGTCTATGAGCGGCTCGTTCCGTATCGCTCGAATCGCGCGCGGCTGAACGTCGCCACGCATCAGGATTACGAGATGGCCGTGCTGCGTCTGCTCGCGGGCGAGCGCGGCTATCTACAGCTCGAGCCCGAGCGCGTGCGCGAGGCGATGCAGCGCGAGATCGCGACGATCAATCCGGACGCCGCCTACTTTCGCAGCTTTCCCGATGCCCAGGTCATGGTGAATGGACGCGCCGCCGAGCGTGCGCTCAAGGCGGACCGAGCCTACGCGCCGCCGATCGACGCGGATGAAGAAGACCTGCTCGACACGACAGGGGAGAATCCGATACCCGCCCCCGCCTCGCAGGCTCGGTTTCGCGTCGCCCGCCCGCCCGATCCCCTATCCGAGAATCAGTGTGAGTTTTGCGGGGGCGTGCTACCGTTGAACCGCGACGTGCGCTTCTGCCCGCACTGCGGTCAGCCACGGGAAGGCGATCTCAAATGTCCGGCGTGCGGTAGCGCGGTGGATGTTGGCTGGGCGTACTGCCTGTCCTGCGGCAAGCCCACCGGGTTTGAATGACGGTCGATAGTCACCGCATCGCGGTAATTGCCGGCGACGGCATCGGCCCCGAGGTGATCGATGCGGCAATCCCGATTCTCGATGCCGCAGCCACAAAGCACCGATTCAGACTCTCGTGGGAACGCCTTCCGTATTCCGCAGATCACTATCTCAAAACGAAAGAAACCCTCCCCGAGGGAGCGTTCCAGCACGTGCGCGACGACGTGGACGCAATCTTTCTCGGAGCGCTAGGAGATCCCCGCGTCCCGGGGAACGAGCACGCTCGCGACATTCTGCTGGGCCTCCGCTTTCGATTGGATCTGTACGTCAATTTCCGGCCGGTCACACTCCTTCACCCTGACCTGAGCGTTCTCAAGAACTCCCGAGCAATCGACTTTGTGATTTTTCGCGAAAACACCGAAGGCCAGTATCTCGGCCGCGGCCGCACGAGCGGCGACGAGTACATCGCGGAAGAGGTCAACACCGGCACGGGCGTGGCGCGAATCATCCGGGCTGCGTTCGAGTGGGCGCGAGCGCACAGCAAGACGCGCGTCACCATGAGCGATAAGTCCAATGCGATTCCCACGCACCGCGTCTGGCAGGAAACGTTCAAGGCAATCGCCGGCGAATATCGCGGCATCGAAGCGGAGCATCGCTACGTCGACGCGCTGGCGCTGGAATTGGTGCGGTCACCGGAGCGCTTTCAGGTGATCGTGACCAATAACCTCTATGGCGACATCCTGTCTGATCTTGGCGCCGGACTGGTCGGGGGCCTGGGACTCGCGCCCAGCGCCAATCTCCATCCTGGTCGCCGGGGGGGGCGGGGGGGGCTATTCGAGCCCGTGCACGGCTCCGCGCCGGCGCTCGTGGGCAAGGGGATCGCGAATCCGATGGCGGCCGTGCTCACGGGCGCCCTCATGTTCGAGCAGCTCGGCCACTCGAGTGCAGCGCGTGAGGTGGAGAGCGCGGTTCGAGCGACCCTCCAGGCGGGGGTGCGGACGCAGGATCTGGGCGGCAAGGCGACAACGGCGGAGGTCGCGGCGAAACTGATGACCCTTTTGGGGTAGTAGAAAGGCGCTCAGATTCAGTATGGAACACCGGGAGGGTCCGCGATGCCGCCGCTTCCACTGGCGACAATACTGAGTACGGCGCTGCCGCCCTTGCCTCGCGAGGCACGCGCGGTGGTGGACCTGCTAGCCTGCACCAACGGTCTGCTGCCGTCCGGCAGCAAAGTCGTGACCTTCCTCGGCCTTCGCACCCGCCATCAGGTTGCCCGCCTGTTGCGTCGCTCTGGTCTGCCGCCCCTCGAAGAGCTCGCAGGCTGGACGCGAGTGCTGCACTGGCTGAACGAAACCGAGCGAACCGGCAACTCCCTCCTGCAACTCGCGCGCGAATCGCGGCTCGAACCTGCCACCTGTTATCGCCTCGTGCGCCGCCTCACAGGCCAGCCGTGGTCGCGCGTACGGCGCGGTGGCGTGGCGGGAGCCGTTACCCGATTTCGCACGACCTTCAACGGTTCGCCGAACCGTGTTTTCGGATCGAACTTGCTCTCCGCTCCACCGCCACGTCCGATCCTGTCCCCCGCTGTCACGCCAAGACCGCCAGCGGCTCTGCCGCCATTCAAAACGTCGCCGGCGTGCGTGCACCAACATCCGCAGGGCTTCCTGGCGGACCGCTTAGCGATGCCTGGCTATCCATTCGATATTGCGATCGCGCGGGACGGGACCGCGTGGCTCACTCGCGGGCACGCAGCCGTATTGGAGCACCTGACGCTCGAACCGTTTGCCTCCCTGGGGTTCATCCCGGTCGGTATCGCTCCGACGCGTGTCGTGCTCGCGCCGTCGGGGGAGCGGGCCTGGGTCACGAACCAATTCACCAAGGACGTTGCCGTCGTCGACCTCGTGCGACAATTCCGCGTCGGCGCCATATCGATGGAGGGAGACCCGCTCGGAGCCGTAGTTTCGCCCGATGGACGAACGCTGTACGTGACGACGAATCTCGACCGGCTGTTCGTCATCGCTGTCGCGGGTGAGTGCGGTCGCGTCATCCGCTCCGTGAGCCTGCCTCACGCATGCACGGAGATTGCGATTCATCCGGGCGGGCAGCGGATCTACGCGCCGGCATGGCGAGCCGGGGTCCTCGTCGAGCTCGATGCGCGAACGCTGACGTTCGTGCGCCGCTGGGAGCTTGGCGGCGTCCCGTTTGGCAGTGTGGTAACGGCCGACGGCCTGCGTCTCTATTGCGGGAATGAGAAAGGCTGGCTCGATGTCGTGCATCTGACGACGGGCAAGACGACGCGCCGCCACTTCGGTACGCCGCTCGAGGAGATCGCGCTCACGCCGGATCAAGCCTTCCTCTATTTGAGCCTGCGCACGGCCGGCCGTGTGGAGATCGTGGACGCGGACAGCCTCGAAACGGTGAGCACCCTCGAGACCGGCGGTATGCCTAGACACATCGCGTTCGATAGTATCGGTCGCCTCGCGGTGATTGCGAACGAGACGGGATGGGTCGACCTCGTGCGGTAGAGAGATTATGTCGTTTGGCGCGCTGGCCCTTCTCATGCAGCTCTGAAACTGAGCATCATCCGGCAATGAACGCGTGCGATTAAGCCTGATTCGCCGGAAGGAGTGTCCCCATGTTGGTGCGTCGTTGGACTCGAGCGTGGATTCCTGGCCTGGTTCTCGTTCTCCTCCCGGTCGCATGTAAACAGGAACCGACCGATCCATTTGGTTCATCCCGGACCAAAGACCCGGCTGGACATCCCGTGCTCGGGGTCGAGTCGGTGCCGCTAAACGCGTCCGCGTTCGCGGTCGCTATCAACCGAGACGGCGTCTACTACGTTACCACGGTCTTCGGTCCAGTGGTGCGTGGCGTGCTCCCCAGCACGGACCTCTCCCACCAGCTGCAGTCCGGCATCCTCGACTCGCAGGTTCGCATCAGTCCGGACGGGAGGACCGCCTACGTAAACAACCAGGACGCCGGCACGATCGAGGTTATCGACGTGCGGACGAATGTGATCACGGACACCATCCACGCCATCCGCAGCATCCTCACGACGGGAATCTCGAACGACGGCCAGACGCTCTACTCGCTGACCGATTACCACGGCATCGACATCATCAGCACCAGCACGTTGCAAATCACAGAGAATATTCCCGCCAGTAGCGTCGGGAGCCTCCTAACGGGAATCGCGTTCCATCCGACGCAGCCGTTGATGTATGTCGCGGCTCGAGACGCGGGCGTGGTCACCGTCGTGCAGATTCCGGCAAACACTGTCGTCACGACACTCGCGGTTCCCGGTGGCCGCATTCAGAACGTCGCGGTTTCGCGCGACGGCAAGCAGTTGTTCGCGACCGATATTCAGCGCAGCAAACTGATCGTGTGGGATCTCAGCAACGAGAACGCGCCCTTCCAGGAAGTGGCAATCGGCTCCGGGTCAGTGAGAAACGCCTTCGACGTCGCCGAGACGCCCGATGGCGTGCAGCTCTACGTTAGCGCGCTCGCCGACGGCAATGTCTACGTCCTCGACCGCGAGTCGCTGTCCCTGGTGGCGACGTTGCCCGTTGGTGGCAGCCCGCGCTACATCGCGTTCAACGCGTCGGGCACGCACGCGATCATCCCCAACGAGTACGGGTGGGTGACGTTCGTGCATGAAGTACCGCCGCCGCCCCCTTCGGCCTGCAACACGCCGCAGACCGGACCCGCCCCGACGGACAAGACGCACCCGTCGCTGGAGAGCAAGGACAGCCAACCACTCAGCGCGCAGCCCTTCGCCGTAGCAATATCGCGCAACAACGTGGTGTACATCACGCAGGGGTGGAATGCGTCGGCAGTGCGTGCCGACTTGCCGAGCACGGCGCTTTCGGCGCCGTTCCCGGTGGGTGCCTTGCCCTCGCAGGTGCGGATCAGCCCTGACGGGTCTACGGCGTACGTCGAAGATCAGGATTCCCACACCATCACATACATCGACGTTGCGACCAATCACATCATCGGCCAAGCGACAGTCCCCGCGGGCAGCATCCTCAACATGGGTTTATCGCGGGATGGCACGCGGCTGTACGCGCTGACCGACTATGACGGCGTATACGTGATTGACGTGAATTCCCGCGCGGTGATCGCCCAGATTCCAGCGGCCAAGACTGGTATGTTACTCACGGGGGTCGCCTTCCATCCATTTGCCGCATGCATGTACATCTCGGCGCGTGATCAAGCCATCGTCAGCACGATCGACCTCACGACGAACGCGGTCGTGGGACAACGTCTCGTGAGTGGCGGCAGAATCCAAACTGTCGCTGTCTCACTCGACGGCAGCACCCTATATGGCGCGGACATCGGGCGCAGCAAGATCGTCGCATGGGACCTGCCCTCAAACGCCTCGTCCTTCAGCGAGACGAACGTTGGGACGCAGATCAATCGCAACGCGTTCGATATCGAAGTGACGCCCGACAACGCCCAGCTGTGGGTGAGCACACTCTACGATGGCAAGGTGTATGTGTTCGATCGCGTCACCCGAACGGCGGTTGGTCAGGTCACTACCGGAGGCAGCGCGCGTTATATCGGGTTCACGACTCTCGGTGACGAAGCAGTGATCGCTAACGAATCGGGTTGGGTGAACTTCGTGCGTTAACGATCTGACTCACCGAGGCACGGAGCGGCGGGTGGGCTAAATCCCATCCGCCGCTTCTGCTTTGGCTTATCGGCCTACCGTCGCATCGTCTCTGCGCTCATATTCCGCCCACTCACGATGGAGTGGGATTCATGAAAACTCAGGGCGCAAGCTCGGACGTCGTCTTCCTGTCCGGTGTGCGGACAGGATTTGGCTCGTTCGGCGGCTCTTTGAAGGATTTGTCGGCCATAGACTTGGGCGCAGTTGCTTCCAGATACGCCATCCAGCGATCCGGCGTGCCCGCGAGCGATTTCGGCCACGTTGTCTTCGGAAACGCTCTTCAGACATCCGCCGATGCCATATACATGGCCCGCCACGTCGGCCTGAAGGCCGGCCTGCCGATCGAAACGCCGGCGGTCACGGTGAATCGCCTCTGCGGGTCCGGTTTCGAAGCGATTACCCAAGGCGCGCAACTGATTCTGCTCGGCGAGGCGGACGTGGTACTCGCCGGCGGCGCGGAATCGATGAGCCAGGCGCCGCACGTGGTGCGTGGCGCGCGTTGGGGTCTCCGGCTCGGTCCCGCCCCGCTCGAGGATCTGTTGTGGGAGGCGCTCAAGGATCCGCAATGTGGCCTCTCGATGGCCGAGACTGCCGAGAGCCTCGCGGAGACGTACAAGCTGACGCGCAAGGAGGTGGATGAAGTCGCCGTCGCGTCGCAGAAGCGGGCCAAACATGCGTGGGATGCCTGCGCGTTCCAGGATGAGGTCATCCCGGTGACCGTCAAAGTGAAGGGCAAGGAAGTCGAGTTCCGCGCCGACGAGCACATGCGGCCCGACACAACCCTCGAGATTTTGAGCGCGCTGAAACCGTACTTCAAGAAGGACGGTCTCGTGACCGCGGGGAACGCGTCCGGCATCTCCGATGGCGGCGCCGCAACGGTGATCGCGAGCGAGGCGTACGCAAAGACGCACGGCCTGAAGCCGCTGGGGCGGCTCGTTGCATGGGCCGTTGCCGGCGTCGAGCCGAGGCGTATGGGCATCGGTCCCGTCCCGGCCGCTCGCAAGGCCCTCGACAGGGCGAAGATGACACTCGGGCAGATGGACCTCGTCGAGGTGAACGAGGCGTTTGCGCCGCAGTATCTCTCCGTGGAGCGCGAGCTGGGACTCGATCGCAGCCGCACCAATGCGTGTGGCGGAGCGATCGCCATCGGCCATCCGCTGGCGGCGACCGGCACGCGGATCACGATCCACCTGCTGCATTCGCTCAGACGCGAGAAGAAGCGGTTCGGGCTCGGATCGGCATGCATCGGCGGAGGACAGGGAGCGGCGGTCATCGTCGAAGCGTTATGAGCGACATACTCCTCACGGCAATCGGAGCGATCGCCCTCTATCTCTTTGCGGGGCTCCGCGTGCTGCGCGAGTACGAACGCGGCGTCTACTTCCTGCTCGGCCATTTACGACCCACCAAAGGTCCGGGACTGATCTTTCTGCCCCCGCTGCTCGCCAAGATGCAGAAGGTGTCGCTGCGCGTCATGGCGATCGATATTCCGCCGCAGGACGTGATCACGCGCGACAACATCTCGATCAAAGTGAACGCGGTGCTGTACATGCGCGTGAGGACACCCGACAAGGCGGTCGTCGGCGTGGAGAACTACCTCTACGCGACCAGCCAGCTCGCGCAGACGACGCTGCGATCGGTGCTCGGCGAAACGGAGATGGACGAGCTGCTCGCCAATCGCGACAAGATCAACGCCATTCTGCGGCAGATCATCGACAAGCGCAGTGAAGACTGGGGCATCGAGGTGTCGGCCGTCGAGGTGAAGGACGTAGACCTGCCGCCCGAGATGAAGCGCGCGATGGCGCGCCAGGCGGAGGCGGAGCGCGAACGCCGCGCCAAGGTCATCAACGCCGAAGGCGAGCTGCAGGCCGCTGAGAAGCTGGCGCAGGCCGCGCATATCATCGGCAGCGAGCCGGCGGCGATCCAGCTCCGCTATCTCCAGACGGTCAACGAAATCGCCTCGGAGAATAATTCGACCACGATTTTCCCCATCCCGATCGATCTGTTCCGGGGCTTCATCGAGAAGATCGCCACCGCTGATTCCGGAAATCGCAGCTTGCCGGAGCGGACGTCCGGCGAGCGCTTGCCGGCGCCGCGCAACAAGGGGAAAGCGAAAGCTTGATGGGGAAGGACCTCATCAGCCGCGAAGCGCTGGAGCGCATCATTCAGCGCGCCGCCGAGCTGCAGGCCAGCGAGCACGACATCGGCGAGGGACTCACCAAGGACGAAGTCCTGGCGCTCGGCAAAGACGTCGGCATTCCCAATCGCTATCTCCAGCAGGCGTTGCTCGAAGAACAGACCCGCACGCTCGTCGAAACCGGCACGGGTTTCTGGGCGTGGCTGACGGGCCCCCGCTCCCTCGCCGCCCAACGGGTCGTGCCGGGCGATCGGGCCACGGTCGAACGTGCCCTCGCGCGGTGGATGGAAGAGGAAGAGTCGCTACAGGTGAAGCGTCGCTATCCCGACCACACGACCTGGGAGCCGAAAGCGGGTGCGGTCGCGAGCATTCAGCGCGCGCTCGGCTCACGTGGGCGCCGCTACGCCCTCGCTTCGGCGGCCGAAATCACGGGACAGGTCACGCAGCTCGAGCCGGGATTCTGCCATGTTGGCCTCAGCGCCGACGTACGGCCGCGTCGCGACAAGCGGATGCTGGGTGGCGGGGTGGTTTTCGCGATGGGATCGTTGGCGATCGCCGCTGCCGCGGTCCTGTTCGGCCCCATCGGGCTGCTGCCCGCCGTTGGACTAGTTCCCCTAGTTGGCGGGATCGCGCGTCATCATCGAGCTGACAACGAGCGGATCCACATCTCACTGGAGCAGGTGCTCGATCGCCTCGAGCGCGCGGAGATTCGCGATACGGCGTCGTTACCGGGCGTGCATCCGCTCGTGAGGATCGCCGAAGAAGTCCGCAAAGCGTTGGAGAACCCGCGGCCGCGGCCGCGGGGAGGACGCTGACGATCGTGACCGACATCAAGCGCGTGGGCGTCCTGGGCTGTGGACTCATGGGCAGCGGCATCGCCCAGGTCGCGGCGACCGCGGGCTACGATACCATCGTGCGCGACGTCTCCAAGGAGTTCCTGGACCGTGGGCGTGCGGGCATCGAGAAATCGCTCGCCAAGTTCGTCGAGAAGGGGAAGCTGCAAGCCACGGATCGCGACGCCACGCTCGCGCGCATGAAGTTCACGACGACCGTCGCGGACCTGAAACCGGTCGATATCGTGATCGAGGCCGTCACCGAGGACCTCGCCCTGAAGAACGCGCTGTTCAAGGAGCTGGATGCCTTGTGCGGCGCGGGGACGATCTTCGCTTCCAACACGTCCAGCCTGACGATTGCCGAGATGGCCGCCGCCACCAAGCGCGCGGACCGGTTCGTCGGTCTTCACTTCTTCAATCCGGTTCCGTTGATGGCGCTGGTCGAAGTCGTGCGGACGGTGACGACCTCCGAGCAAACGTTCAAACAAGCCTTTGCATTCGCGGCCTCACTGCGCAAGGAGCCCGTCGCCGCGAAGGACAACTCGGGGTTCATCGTCAACCTGCTCCTCGTTCCGTACCTGCTGGATGCCATTCGCGCGGTGGAGCGCGGCGTGGCTAACGTGACCGACATCGACAAGGCAATGCAGCTCGGATGCGGCTACCCGATGGGTCCGCTGACGCTGCTCGACTTGGTGGGCCTCGATACGACGCATCACATCGCTGAGATCATGTTCAAGGAATACCGCGAGGGGCGCTACGCACCGCCGCCGCTGCTCAAACGGATGGTGCTCGCGGGCATGTATGGGAAGAAGAGCGGCAAGGGCTTCTACGACTATTCGGCGACACCACCCATCGTCAACAACCTGGGACTGTAACCATGCTCGGCTACGACGCTGCCCGTTGGCACGCAGTGCTCAACGATTTTCCCGCTGCGTTGCTGGTCGTCGCGGTGTTGTTCGATCTCGCGGCTGCCGCGCTCAAGCGCGAGTCACTCATGTGGGCCGGCATCTGGACGCTGTGGGCCGGCGTGATCGGCGGGTGGGCGGCGGTGATCGCCGGCGAGCTCGCGTCCGACGCGATCGATCACGGCGAAGGGATTCACGAGATCATGGAGAAGCACGAGACGATGGCGCTCTTGACGATGAGCGTCTTTACGGTCGTGCTGATTTGGAAAATGGTCCGGCGCTTCGGCCTGCCGCCCCAGGAGCAGATGATCACCCGGGCGCTGAGCATCGTGGGACTCGTGGGACTCGTCTGGACCGGCATCCTCGGCGGCAGGATGATGTTCGAACATGCGGCGGGTGTTCCGACCAAGACCCTGCAAGCCGAGATTCTCGATCGAGCCGCTGGTCATGACCACGAGGAAGGTGAGGAGCACCAGCACGCAGATACCACAAAAACCGTCCCGCCGCGCACGCATTGATGCGAACACCGGTCGTCTGCGCGCTGCTCGTCGCTGCGTGCACGCCGGCCACCACGCGCCCATCCTTCACTCCCGTCCCTGAGGCGCTGCACGCCGTCATCAACGCACTGCCCAACCGGGTGACCCTCGAAGCGGGGGACATCCTCAAGGCGGACACCATTCCCGTGCACTTCTCGAGCCTGCAGGATGCGTGGCTCGAGACGGCGCCGTTCGCGGGATCGTACCGGCTGCGCCTGTGGGCCGACCCCGATGTGCCGGGCAAGTCGCGCGTCACGATCGAGGCCGTCTATCGCCCGATCGAAGATCCTTCGCGCACGGCGCGGGATCTCGAGCGGGCCGCTCCGCCCGGCTCACCTGGTCAGCTGCGAGCGGCGCAATTGCTGGCGGCGTTGGAGCAAAAACTCGGCACCACGAAGTACTAAGTGACGAGCCTCCGCCGATCCCTCGGCGCTCTCGAGTACTTCACCTTCGGCTTTGGCAGTATGGTGGGCGTCGGCTGGGTCGTCGTCATGGACGACTGGCTGGGGCGTGGCGGGCCGGGCGGCGCTGTGCTCGGCTTTCTGGGCGGCGCGCTGCTGCTGCTGCCGATCGCGCTCACGTATGGCCGGCTCGTCCAGAAGATCCCCGATGCCGGCGCCGAAATCGCCTATACCGAGCGGGTCTTCCCGCGCAGCGTGAGCTTCGCGGCCGGATGGATGATGGTGCTGGCCTATGCCATCGTCTGTCCGTGGGAAGCGGTCGCCATCGGCAACGTGCTGGCGCGCTTGTTCCCGGCGATGAATGCGGTCGTGCTGTACACCGTCGCAGGCAAGGCCATCACCCTGCCGAGATTGCTGGCCGGCCTCGGGCTCACGGCGGGCATTGGTCTCGTGAACTATCGAGGGATTCGTTTGACTGGCCGCTTCCAGGATCTCACGACGCTGGGACTGCTTGCCTGTTTCGCGCTGTTCGTCGTGCTCGGATTCGCGCGAGGAAGCCCAGCGAACACTCAGCCGCTGTTCGCTCCGCCGGGCGCATTCGTCTCAGTGCTTCTGGTCGCGCAGATCGTTCCTTACTTCATGACCGGATTCGAATCGATTCCCAAAGCCTCAGAGGAAGCGCGGTCGGATCTCGCTCCGCGCACGCTGAGCCGTACGATCACACTCGCGGTCCTCGCTGGAGGATTGTTCTACGTGTTGGTGGTGGCCGTCGTGGCGTGGGTGTATCCCTGGAAGGAGCTCGTCACTCAGCACCTCGGGACAGACGCGGCATTCGCGCGCGCGTTCGGCACGCCGTGGATCGGGCGGCTCATTCTCGCCGCTGCGTTGCTCTCGCTCTTCAAAGTCTTCAATGGAAACTTCGTCGCCGCGACGCGGCTCTTGTACGCGCTGGGACGGCGACAACTGGTGCATCCGGCGCTGGCCACCATCGACACGCGGTTCGGCACGCCCACCGTCGCGATCGCACTCGTCACGGGACTCGCGGCAGGCGCGGCATTTCTTGGCGACGCGCTGCTTGTGCCGATCACCGAGGTTGGCTCCGCGGTCGCGGGAATCGGCTGGTGCGCCGCGTGCCTGGCGTTCATCGCACTGGCCCGTCGTAGCGGCGAACGCAGCGGCGTCGTCATGGCAGCCGGCGGCGCCGTTGTGAGCGTCGCCATCATTTTCATGAAGCTGATTCCGGCAGTTCCGGGGAGTTTCGGGTGGCTCGAATGGGCCGCGCTAGGAGCGTGGTGCGTGCTCGGGCTCGCCATCCGCCACTAAGCCCTGCACCCATTTCTCCATCTGCTCGAGGTCGATTGTCGCATCGCGGCAGGGACCGTTGGGCAGCTGCATCGTCAGACCCAATACCGGCAGCTTGCCCGCGACATCCCGCAGCCCGGTCATCATGTCTCGCTCGCAGGCGACCGCCACGACGGCGCGCGGGCGGCGCTCGCGGATCACACGGCGGGCGAGCTGGCCGCGAGTCGCCACGAACACCGGTACTTCGTAGCGCCCCGCGATCTCCAGCACACCGTCGAGCGCCTGCTTTGAAAGACAGCGCGGAATCAGCACGAGCAGCTCACCTTTGCCGACGGTGCGGCCGCGCCGGACGGCGAGTGTGTTGTAGACGTCGATCGCCGCGTGCTCGACCCAGTCGCGCTTGCCGAACGCGCGTGCGGTGCGGGACGTGAAGTTCATGAGCTGGAGGTACGGCCCTCGCTCGAGCAGGCGCTCCGGCAGGAGATTGCGACGGCTGAAGTACGAGGCCGCAACCAGCCCGAGATAGAGGACCTCAAGGCCCGCGAGTGAAGCGAGTATGATCCAGAGAATCCTCGGGAGCGGCGCCCAGAAGGCACCGAGCCGCGGACCGACCAGATAAAGAACCAGAGCGACCGCGGCCGTCGCCGCGACGATCGTCAACGCCGCGAACTTGAAAAACAGACCGGGCTCGGCCGAGAAGTCGCCGCCGCGGGGCAGCGGGCGTCCGTTCCACTCGTCCCACTCGTGACCGAGTCGCCGATCCACTTCGATGTGAATCAGCTGAGCGCGCGGAGCGGTGGTCTGGGGCGCGGCCATGGAGGAAACGAAGCTTCACGATACGCCCCACCGGTGTCAAGTTTCGAGCGTGTTGACCACCGACCCTCGCATCCGCGCCGCGTATGCCGAAGGCGCGGGCATCTACCGCATTGTTCCCTCAGCTGTTGCCATCCCGTCGGACGTAGCCGACGTCGTCAGGCTGATTCACCATGCAAAGGGATCGCGAACCGCGCTGATTCCACGCGGCGCCGGCAGCGGCATGCCGGGCGGGAACGTCGGCTCCGGCATCATCGTCGACCTGAGCACGGGAGAGGGCTTCTCCGAGCTGGCGGTCGATCCTCACACACAGATCGCCCGTGCCGGCGCCTCCGTGACATGTGCGGAAGTGAACGCTGCGGCGAGAGCCTACGGGCTGCGGCTGCCTCCGGATCCCTCGTCCGGCGCCTTCGCGACGTCCGGTGGAATGGTCGCGACGAACGCGGCCGGACCCCGCACGGTGCGGTACGGCAGCGTGCGGAATTGGGTGGAGGCGGTCGAAATCGTGGGAGCGGATGGCGAGCCACGGACGGTAAAAAGGGGAATGGGGAATGGGGACAGGTTCGATCTGAGCGCGGATAGCCGACGGCTCATCGCCGACCGCTTCCCCAAGACCCGCAAGAACTCCTCCGGCTACGCGCTCGACCGGTTCGCCGAATCGGGTGACGAACTCGACCTGCTCGTCGGGTCTGAAGGGACGTTGGCGATCGTGACGGCGGTGCATTGGCGCCTGGACCCCATTCCTCCCGACACCGCCGGAGCGGCACTCGGCTTTGCCGATCTGGAGGCGATGGCAGAAGCGGTGCCGTACCTCGTGTCGCTGAATCCGTCGGCGCTGGAGCTGCTGGACGATACTCTGCTGCGCTTCGTACCGGACGCGCCCCGCGTCGCCTGTTTGCTCCTGGTCGAGTTCGAGCGGGAGACTGCCGCCGCGGCGCGAGGCGCGGTCGGCGACGCGGTCCGTCGGCTGAAGCATGTGGTCACTCACGTCGGAACCGCGATCGATCGCGCGGGACTCGAGCAGCTGTGGAGCGTGCGGCGCCTCGCGTCTCCGGCCCTCGCGCGGCTGCCGCTCACGCAGCGGTCGCTCCAGATCATCGAGGACGGCTGCGTGCCGCCCACCCAGCTCGCTGAGTACGTGCGCGGGCTGCGCGCAGCCGCGGCACGCCATCGCGTGCCCGTCGCGATATTCGGACACGCGGGCGATGCCCACGTCCATGTGAACGCCCTTCCGGACGTCACACGCCCGCAGTGGCGAGAGGACATCCGGGCGCTGTTCGACGAGGTCACCGATCTCCTCGTGCGGTTGGGCGGAGTCCCATCCGGAGAGCATGGCATCGGGCGTCTGCGGGCCGGCGTGCTGGAACGATTCTATGGAAAGGGAGTGATGGCGCTTTTCCGCGACGTGAAACGCGCGTATGACCCGCTGTGTATTCTAAATCCCGGAGTTATCATTCCCACGACCGACTGGTCCCCTGTGGCCGCGTTGAAGGTCGGTGACGGGACCGCGGTCATCCCCGAAGACATCGCGACGAGATTACGCGAAGTGGAGCGCAGCGCCGCATGGGCTATACCGAAGCTCGAGTTGGCACAGTAGCTCCGATGGAAATCTTTCGTGCGCCTCGCGTCTCGCTGATCGCCCGCCCCCAGTTCGTCGAACCCGAGCATCTCCCCGTTCATTGGCGCGGTGAAGCGAGCGATGGGGAGCGCCTGGCTGAGTATGCCGGCCGGCTCTGCTATATGAGCCAGCACAATCCGGTGAACCGCACCACCGCCGAATACCTCGAGAACATCAAGAAGCAGGGCCACGGGTCGGTGCTCGAGCACGCCGTGTACGTGCTCCTCATCGAGGGAATTTCGCGGTCCTGCTCGCACGAGCTGGTGCGCCACCGCGCGGGCTTCGGCTACTCGCAGATCTCGCAGCGCTACGTCGACGAGTCGCATGCGGCGTTCGTTCTGCCGCCCGCCGTCGCCGGCGATGCCAAGCTCGAGGAGGAGTGGCAGCGGCAGGTCGCCGAGGCGCAGGCGGCGTACGTCCGCTCAGTCGAAGGATTGATGCAGCGCTACGAGTGGGTGACCGACAAGGTTCACCGGCGCAAGCTGGCGCGCGAGGCGGCGCGCAGCGTGCTCCCCAATGCGACCGAGGTGAAGATCGTCGTGTCGGGCAACGCGCGCGCGTGGCGCACGATGCTCGAGCTGCGTTGCGGCGAGGGCGCGGAGTTGGAGATCCGGCGCATGGCGATCGCGGTGTTGCGCGTGCTCCAGCGAGAAGCGGGCGCGCTGTTTTCCGATTTTGAGACTTACGTCCCCGACGACAAACAGGAAGCCGCGCGCGTCACCTACCACAAAGTCTGACGCAAAAATTTTTCTCGACGCCCGAAGAGTCTTGCGTATCCAATAATCATTTCGTATTCTGGTTTCACATGCGAATAGGTCTCGCATACAACCAGAAACCCGACGCGAGCCCCGCGTCCGACGCCTACGCCGAATGGGATGACCCATCCACCATCGATGCGGTCGACCAGGCTCTGAGTCTCTTCGGTAACGTCGTTCGTCTCGAAGCCGACGCATTCTTCCCGGAAAAACTCGCGCTCGCGCATCCGGACATCGTCTTCAACATGGCGGAGGGGCTGCACGGGCCCTGCCGCGAGTCCCACGTCCCCGCGCTGTGCGAGTACTTGCAGATCCCGTACACCGGATCGGATCCGCTCACACTGGCGCTGACGCTGCACAAGGGCCGCACGAAAGAGATCCTGGCGTATCGCGGGGTTCCGACGGCGCCCTTCCGTGTCATCGAAGCGCTCCCCGACCTCGAGCGGCTGCCGCTTCCGTATCCGCTGTTCGTGAAGCCCGTCGCGGAAGGATCGGGGAAAGGGATCTTCGTCAACAACGTCTGCGAGTCGCCGGCCCAGTTGGCGGAGCGCGTGCCTTTCCTCTTGGAGCGCTACGCTCAACCCGTGTTGGTCGAGACGTATCTCCCCGGGCCGGAGTTCACGGTCGCGATCCTGGGCAATAACGGCGACGTGCGCTGCCTGCCGATCGTCGGATTCGATTTCGCCACACTGCCGGCCGGCGCGCCGCCCGTATACGGGTACGAGGCGAAATGGATCTGGGACACACGCGAGCATCCGCTCGAGATTTTCCAGTGTCCGCCGACCGGCGTTGCCGAATCGCTGTGCCGTGAGACGGAGCGCGTCGCCCTGGACGCCTACCGTGCCTTGGGGTGCCGGGATTGGTGCCGCATCGACGTGCGCGTGGATCGCTTCGGAGTTCCCAACGTCGTCGAGCTGAACCCGCTGCCCGGGATTCTCCCCGATCCAGCGATGAATTCGTGCTTCCCCAAGGCCGCGCGCGTCGCGGGTTACGGCTACGACGAGCTCATCCAAGAGGTCGTCCGGATCGCCTGGAAACGGATCACTGGCCGTGAAGTAGGGGCGCAGCATGCTGCGCCTATGCCGGCGTCCGGCGCTGCGATGTCCGCGTGAAGGTCGTCATCCTCTATGATCCCGGCGCCGACGACTGGACTGCCGAGGACGTTGCGGCGGTGCTGGAGGCAGTCGACGACATCGCCCGCATCTTCAGCGCGCTCAACCATCAGGTTCAACGGGTCCCCGTCCGCCACGACATGCGGTGGTTCAACTATTGCCGCCGCGCCGATCTCGTCTTCAATCTCTGCGAGGGAGTGCGCGGCGTCGCGCAGTGGGAAGATCATGTCGTCGGCACGCTGGAGCTCGCCGGCATCCCCTACACCGGCTCGGGACCGTGGACGACGGGGACCTGTCGCCGCAAAGCGGTCGCCAATACGCTGCTCGAGCGCGCGGGACTGCCCGTGCCGCGCTGGACGCTCGCGCAGGGGAAGATCGACGACGATTTCCCGCTGCCCGCCATCGTGAAGCCCGCCGCGGAAGACGCGAGCGCCGGCCTCGATCGCCAGTCGGTCGTGAGCGATCGCAAAAGCCTCAAGGCCCGCATCGCCGCCATGACGGAGCAATTCGACGAGGTGCTGGTCCAGCAGTACATCGCCGGCCGGGAATTCAACGTCGGCATCGTCGGCGACCGCACACTCCCGATTGCCGAAATCGACTTCACTGCGATGCCCGAGGGCGCGTGGCCGATCCTCACCTACGCCGCCAAATGGCACGTGGGATCGCCCGAGGACCTCGGCAGCCGTCCCGTGTGCCCGGCTCAGGTCCCTCAACGACTCGCCGAGCGGTTGTGTCGTCTCGCCGAAACAGCGTGGCGTACGATGCAAGGCAAGGGGTACGGACGCATCGACATTCGCGTCGACAATGCGGGCCGGCCGTGGATCCTCGAGGTCAATCCCAATCCCGATCTCACCGACGAAGCCGGCCTGTCGCGCATGGCGAAGGCCGCGGGATGGGAGTATCCCGAGCTCGTTCGTCGCATCGCGGAAGGAGCCCTGCGCGAAGCGCAGGGCACCAAGGCCGCGCGTGAGCTGCTCGCTGCGCCACTTACACGCCCTGCGGTCCCTACAGCCCGTCGGGCGCGCGCACCGCGCACGGCTTGAGCAGCTGACGCGGGCGACTGGTCTCTTCCGCGAGGAAGAGGTCGCGACCGCGGTCGAGCTGCTCGACGAGAGCCTGGCGGGCGACGACGACTACCGATTTGTCGGCGCGTTTGACGGCGATCAGTTGATCGGCTACGCCTGCTGGGGCCCGACTCCCGGCACGGAAGCGACGCATGATCTCTACTGGATCGTCGTCGATCGCGAACGTCAGGGCGCCGGCGTCGGATCGCAGCTGCTCGATGAGGTCGAACGACGGCTGACGGCTGATCGCTGCCGGCTCGTCGTGGTCGAGACCAGCTCGCGGGCCGATTACGAGCCGACGCGGCGGTTTTACGAAGCACGCGGCTACACCAGAACCGCGACGATCCCGGCGTACTACGCGCCGGGTGACGATCTGGTGATCTATACCAAGGATCTGACGTGACGGAGACTTGGCAGGAGCTGCTGCGCAAGAAGAGCATCGCCTCCCTCGAAGCCCTTGCCGCTCGCTTCGGGCCGGAGCATGTCGGGGACATCGCTCGGCTGCGACAGGCAGCGGAGAATTTCGAGTTTCGTATTTCGCCCGCTATGGTCGATCTGATCCAGTCGCCCGGCGATCCGATCTGGAAGCAGTACGTCCCCACGGTGCAAGAGTTGGAAGTGCACGACGGCCTCGTGGATTCGCTCGAGGAAGACGCGAACTCCCCCGTTCCCAACATCACGCACCGTTATCCCGATCGCGCGCTGTTTCTCGTGTCGCCGGTGTGCGCGTCGTATTGCCGGTTCTGCACGCGCCGGCGGAAGGTCGGAGATCCGGAAAAGATTCCGATGTCGCAGCTCGAGTCGGCGTTTCGCTATCTCGAGGAACACCACGAGATCCGCGACGTCATCATGTCGGGCGGCGATCCGCTGCTCCTGTCTGACCGCCGGATCGACGACATCTGCAAGCGGCTGCGCGCGATTCCGCATCTCGAGGTGCTGCGCATCGGGAGTCGCATACCCTGCCACCTGCCGGAGCGGATCACGCCGGAGTTGTGCGCGATCCTCAAGCAATACCACCCGCTGTACATCAACACCCATTTCAACCACCCCGACGAGCTGACGCCCGCCGCCGTCACAGCCCTCGGCATGCTGGCCGACGCCGGGATTCCGCTCGGCTGTCAGACTGTGCTGCTCAAGGGGGTCAACGACGACGCCGACGTGATGAAGGAGCTGATGCAGCGGCTGCTCGCCGCCCGGGTGCGGCCGTACTACATCTATATGTGCGACCAGGTCGCCGGAGCCGAGCACTTCCGCACGACCGTGCAGAAGGGATTGGAGATCATCCAGGCGCTGCGGGGTTGGACGTCGGGCCTGGCGGTGCCGCATTTCGTGATCGACGCGCCGGGCGGCGGCGGCAAGATCCCCCTGTTGCCCGAATACGTCGTCAAAGTGACCGACACCGAGATCGTGCTGCGCAACTACGCGGGCAAGGTTTACCACTACAAACAGCCGCTTGACGAAAGTCCCGCGATTGCATATTTATGATGTCCAACGCATAGAAATACACATGACCACTTGTCGACCGCATCTGAACGCCATTCTGAATACGGCCTCCCGAGGGAGCGCCGGGGCGCGATAGCGTGACACGATCCGCAGTCCGATCCCCCGAGCCCGCTCCCTTCTCAGAGCGGGCTCTTCGTTTGTTGGACCCCTGGCGCGAGCGCGATGCCTGCGGGGTCGGATTCGTCGCCCGCGCGAGCGGAGAGCGCAGCGCCGATATCCTCGGCATGGCGCTCACGGCCGTCGCGCGACTCGCGCACCGCGGCGCCGCCTCGAACGACCACTCCGGCGACGGCGCCGGCGTCCTCACACAGATCCCGCACAAACTGCTGGGCGTCGCTCCCAGCGAGCGCGTCGCGCTTGGCATGTTCTTCTTGCCGCCCCCGGGCCCGACCCTCGACAGCGCCGTCGAGCTCATCGAGGAGGCGCTGGTCGGCCTCGGCATGCCGGTGCTCGGCTGGCGCGTCGTGCCGGTCGACTCCGCGGTACTCGGCCCGCTCGCCCGCGCCAGCCAGCCGACCATTCGCCAGCTGTTCGTTGGACCACCGTCAGGCCCGCTCAATGCGGACGCGTGGGAGCGTCGGCTCTACCTCGCGCGCCGCGTGATCGAGCGCCGCGCCGCGCAGAGTGATCTCGCGCCGTTTTTCGTGTGCTCGCTCTCCTGCCGCACGGTCGTCTACAAGGCGCTGCTCGTCGGCACCGAACTGCCGTCGTTCTACGCCGATCTGCGCTCGCCGCTGTTCGAGACCGCGATGACGGTCTTTCACCAGCGCTATTCGACCAACACGCTGCCGAGCTGGCCCCTCGCGCAGCCGTTCCGCTTGCTCGCCCACAACGGCGAGATCAATACGCTGTGGGGGAATCGCAACGCCATGCGCGCGCGCGAGCCCGCGCTTGCCGCTCCGGTGTGGGAACATGACGTCGAGCTGCTGAAGCCCGTGATTTGGGCAGAGGGCAGCGACTCCGCGAGTCTCGACGACGTCTTCGAGCTGCTCGTGCGCTCAGGCCGGGATCCCGTGCACGCGCTCATGATGCTGATTCCGGAAGCGTGGGAGCGCGTGCCCGACCTGCACCCGGCGCTCCGCAGCTTCTATGAGTACCACGCCGGATTGATGGAACCGTGGGACGGGCCGGCGGCCCTCGCATTCACGGACGGCGTCATTGCGGGCTCGGCGCTCGATCGCAACGGGCTGCGGCCATGCCGCTACAAGCTGACCCGCGACGGCGTCGTGATCGCCGGCTCAGAGGTCGGCATCGTCGACCTCGACCCCGCGAATGTCGTGGAGTCCGGGCGATTGGGACCGGGTGAGCTGCTCGTCGTCGACACGACCCGCAAGACCGTGCTGCGCAGCGCCGATGCAAAGACCGAGGTGGCGCTGCGTTCTCCGTACGGCCGCTGGTCCGGTCGCATCGTGCGCGAGCTTCCGACAGAGGTCGGCGCACTCGGTCCGGCCCTGCCAACCGAGGAGTTGACGGCGCGGCAGCACGCGTTCGGCTACAGCTTCGAGGATCTGCGCCACGTCATGACGCCGATGGCGTCCGCCGGTCAGGACGCCATCTGGAGCATGGGTGACGACACGCCGATTCCGCCGCTGTCTCGTACCTCGCAGAGCCTGTACGCCTATCTGCGGCAACGCTTCGCGCAGGTCACGAACCCGGCGATCGATCCGCTGCGCGAGCAGCGCGTGATGTCGCTCGTCATGTATCTGGGGCGCCGGGGTTCGCTGCTCGCGCAGCGTCCGGGGCG
>DATGVZ010000067.1:0-25555 GCA_035299765.1 Gemmatimonadales bacterium | reverse complement strand
TAGTAGCCGATCCCCAGCGCGAGCACGACGGTCGCGGCCCACGCAAACGGTAACCGCGCGCCGAGGATGCGGCGTCCGCGGCGCCGTGGTGAAGCGAGTTCACTGAGAGGGGGCGCGGGGCGCTCGCTGGGGCGCGCGCCGCCCAACACGGCGCTCGCGCGCTCGATCAGTGACCGTTCTTCCGCCAGCCGGGCGCCACAGGACGCGCACTGCGCGAGGTGGATCTCGAGCGCGGTACGCTCGGGTGGCGACAGCTCGCCGTCGAGATAGGCGTGCAGTGTGCCTTCATCCACGTGCGACATGCTGGTCCCCCCCCCCTCCGGCGAGTCCTGCGTCATACGCTTCAACGAGCCTCCGGCGCGCCCGCGCCAAGGTGGTTCCGACCGCGCCGCGCGCTAACCCTGTCTGCGCGGCAATTTCATCGTAGGATAGCCCCGAGTCCCACAACAGCAACGCTTCCCGGTCGCGCGGGGTCAACTGCTCGAGTGCCGCGCGCACGCGTCTCAATCGTGTGTCGGCATCGATCTCTTCTTCGGGCGAGCCGTGTACCGCTTCCGGCTCGCTCTTCAGCAAGGTGAGGTGCCGCTTCTCGCGCGCCGCGCGGCGCGCTTCGTCGCGCGCCATGTTGGCCGCCACGACGAACAACCACCCCCGCGCATTTTCGGGCCGGTGCACGAGCGCCCGGGCGAATGCCTCCTGCGCGAGATCCTCGGCGCGCTCGGCGTCCCATACCTTGCGGTACAGGAACCGCACGAGCGCGCCGTAGGTGCTGCGGTACACCTCAGCGATGTCTTCGGGCACTGATGGCCTAACCCCGGAATGCGCGCACGAGTCGCTCCAGTTCGCCTGCCTGCCAGTGCGTCTTACCTCTCGATTCAATCTTGATGCTCGCATGGCGTCCTGCTACCAGGACGCTGGGGCCGAGCCCCACCGCCGGCGTCAAATCGGGCATCGCGTGCAACAGCGCGAAGTAGGCGTCGCTGTACGGCGCTACCGTGACGACGTTGAGCGAATCGCCGTGACCGAGGTCGGTCCACGTGCTGTCGCGAAGAATGAACAGCCGTCCCCCGACGCGCTGTGTGGGACTGATGCCTGAGTGCGCGCGCGGACCACGCAATGCGGCAGCATCGATACTGTCAGCGGTAACAACCACTGCCGCCAGGTTGCTCGACTCACGCATGGAACGATCACGCGCGGCTTGACCAACCGAGCCGGCGCCCACTTGATCGACCGGGGCTGCTGCCGGGGCGCGCATCAAGCGCTCTTCGAAATTGTGCCGAGCAACGATATTGGGCTCCTGCACGAGATAGGATGTGTACTCGGTCAGAATCCCGTAGCGCAGGGCCAGCTGTTTCAACTCGTCCATCAGCTCCCGCGTTTGGCCGTGAAGCCGAATCTCGCGCGAGAGCGCGCCGGCTTTGCGAGCGGCCCACAGCTGCTCGACATAGCGCGCGTCATCGTTTTCGCGATCATTGACTGTCGTCGTAAACTCTTCTTGGCGCCCGTTTCGCTTTCCATGAACCGTGACAGACCATTCCCGAGTCCCCAGTCCCCGATAACGCCCCAGCACGACCATCTCATCGCCCGCGAAGAGGTCCGGCAAGCTGCCGGGCTGAACATCATACAGCTCGACGCCGGACGTGGCGGATATGGCGACGTCGGTGAGTACGGGACTCGCGATCTTTGCGGCGAGCGAGCCGACCGCGCGCTCGATGTTCTCACCGGGCCGGATGTATTCCGTCGTACCCCGCGCCCGCTCGGTGAGACGGTCCAGCAGATAGGTGTTGACGTCGTCGCCGATTCCAAACGAAAAGACGCGGAATCGGCCGCGCCCTTGCTCGGCGCGCTCGACGATATGCTCGGGATCGGTATCGCCCGTGGTCGGCTGCCCGTCGGTGAGGAATACGACGACGCCGAGCGCCTCCTCAGCCGGAGGCTCAGCAAACGCCTCTGAGAGTGCGCCGGCGATGTTCGTTCCGCCTTCTGCCTCGAGACTCTGGATCCATGCCGATGCATCGCGCCGACCTTGGGCACTCACCGCGGTCCATCCCTGCGCGTAACGGCGCACCCCGCCCGAGAACGCGACCAGCCGGAAGCGATCGCCTTCGCGGAGGGAGCCGAGCAGTTGAGTCAGGGCCGACTTTGCCTGCGAGATCTTCTCACCTGACATCGATCCCGAGACGTCGATCACCGCGACGAGGTCGCGTCGCAGTGCGGCCGCTTCGGACGCCGCGCCGGGCGCAAGCAGCAGCATGAAATAGCCGTCCTCTCCGACCGGATGACGTGGCAGGAGAGACAACCCGACGAGTCCGCGGGCGAGCGGAAGGAGCAGCTCGAAGTCACCCGTGTTCGCGGCATCACCGAGTGTGACTTCCATGCGGCTGTCGCGACGCGCGACTTGTACCTGATGGGTTGGAGAGAAGGGATCGCCGAACTGCGCCGCGCTGTCGACCTCCAGCCGGAAGCTGCGTGGCGCAGTTTGGCGGTTGCGATCGCCCAGGTAGCGGAAGCGCCACGCATCGCCCGTGCGGTCGAGGAGCTGCGTGTATTTGAGCGTGATCTTGCGTGTCTCACCGGGGCTGATTGGAAAGACGCGCGCGCGGATGAGTCCCTGTCCTGCCAGCTCGATCAGCGCCGGGTCCCGCTTCTGGCGAACGATTGCTTCGTAGATCGAACGCGCTTGCGTGGCGTCCATCGCCTCGCCGCGCAGCTCCTGGTCGCCCTGCCAGAGTGAGTAACTGGAGAAGACCGCTTCGCCCGGCAGAGGGAAGTGATACATCCCTTCTTCCAGCATCGGGCCGTTGTTGCGGAACCACTCCTCGACGCTGACCCGTGCCACGCGGCCCGTGATGCTGACTTGCACAGCGCTGCGAAGGCGCTCGATTCGCCCGTTCGAGTTCGGAGGGAGCGGCCGGATCGGATCGATCCAGCCTTGGGCAGCAAGCGGAAGCGAAACGGTGACGGCAAGAAGCGCAGCAACTCCCCAAACACGATGCAACGTCCGCATGGCAACCTCTGGTAAGGGACGCCATGAGAGACGGAGGCCCTCCCAAAAGTTGCACAGCGCTGGCCTAAGCTATTTCACGGCACACTGATTGGGGCCGGATTCGAGCGTTTCGGCCTCGGAACCGGAGACGTCCGCGAGACCCAAGTTGGTCTCTTTGATCGTGCGGTAGGCATCAGGAAAGCCAGTCGTGTGCTCGGCAATCCACTCGAGGAACGCTCGTTCGTCCTGGATCGCCGCGGCCGCATTGGTGGCGGCGATCACATCGAAGCGTGCCGCGATGGCGCGGTCGGCACGCCGTTCCAATTCGCTGGCGTAATGCGCCGGCAATACGAGCAGATCGCCCGCCCACGATTGGCGGGCCCGCTCGAGGCTGTGCCAGAGCAGCTTGGCCCACGATTCCGTTTGGCCGGCCAGATCGGGCCGCCCGACCGACTGCACGAACAGGAAATCACCGGTCAACACGAGCCCGTCGTCGGCGATCAACGCGATGCTGCCGAGAGTATGTCCCGGCATGTGCGCGACGCGCAGCGTGCCCCGGCCGAATGCGATCGTATCGCCGTCGTGCAGAGGCTGGTACGCCAGGTGGCCCGGCGTGCTGTCGTACGGGGAGACCGCATCGTCCGGATGAAGGAAGTAGGGAACCTGCCATCGCGCCGCCGCCTCGCGCGCACCGCTCAAGTAATCCGCGTGGAGATGTGTATCGACCACCGCGGCGGGAGTCGCCCGCACTTCGGCGAGCACTGCGTCATACCGCTCGACGTGCCGGCCCGGATCGACGACGACGGCATCGCCGTCGCTGACGAGTACGTAGCTGAGCGCCCCTTTTCCAACACGGTCGAGCTGCACGACATGGGAGAGCGAAGGTGTGGGCGACAGCCGGCGCGCGACGTAGACCGCCTCCCACGCCGCCATGCCGCCCGTGACCGAGTACGCCTCGTACCCACGCTCACGCAAGAACGCGGTCGTCTGTTTGCTGGAGTTACCATGGCCGCAGATGATGGCGACGGGACGCGCCGCATCGAGCTGGAGATCGCGCGCGTCGGGCAGCGCGAAAATCTTGGAATTCGGCAGCGCGTGAAACTGGAGCTCGGTACCGAACGCAACTCGGTTTCGCGCCACCCGGTCAGGAGTGCGCACATCGAGCAGCTGCAGCGACTCGCCGCGGTCCAGTCGCTGCGCTAACTCGTCTGCACTAATCTGTTCGGTGACTCGATCCGGCATATTCGGCAGTAGGGACGCTACTTCAGCGGCATCGAGACACCGAACAGCAAGGCAAGGTCGTTCTCGGCAAAGGGAAAATTCCGGCGCTGTTTGAAGACCGTGTAGCCGAGCTCGGCGCGGCCTTCGAGCTCTTGGACGAGCGGAAAGCGATATCCCACCGCGCCATTTGCTCCTGCCAACCCGAAACCCGCCGTTCCCGTCTGCTGCAGATAGCGGATATTACCGCCCGCGGCGGCATAGAAGCCGTCGGCAATCGCTACGTCGAGCCTCGGAGCGAGGTGTCCGTCAGAGAGCGTGACCCCCTGTTCCTGCGTCCGCTGCACCCCGAATCCGGTCTCGAGCGCAAACCGGCCCCTGAGCGGCACAATGACAAACAGTTTTGTCGGCGTCGTCGCGCCGGAGCCGGGGAATTCGAGGGATGTCTCATGAAGATTCAAGAAGAGGCCACCGAAGGATCCGTAGATATGCGTGCGGATGTAACCACCGGCGATCCCGATTTGAAGCCGCCACGGGCCCGTATTGCGGTCCTCAGTTCCACCCACGGAGCGCCAGACCCCCACGAGCAGCGCATACTGATTGCTCGGCGCGACCGAATCTGCCTTGCCCAATGAGAGCCACCGTACTTCGACGCGCGCGCCCAGACTTGAGCCGTAGGCGCGCCGATACCCAACGGCAGTCAGAATGCCGGGCTGCAGCGAGTGAACATTGTCCCTGGCCAGGTACCGAATCCCACCGCCACCGGCGACGTACAACCCTGGGCCGATGGCAACGTCGGCGCGGAGCGACAACCGCATTTCAGCAGCGGTTCCGGTAGCAACCAACCCACTGCTCTCGTTTATCCGGCCGTGTGATGCCGATAGACTCGGCTCCAATGCAACACGGTTTCCGACTGGGATGATCGCGAATACAGCAGGGAACGCCGAGCCGCTCCCGGGGAGGTCGATCTGGTCACGATACACTGACGGGCCGAGACCGGCCGCGCGCACCCGCGCAAAGCCACCCTCGAAGCCGATAGTTGTCTTCCACAGCTGGGCGGAGAGAGTGACGGCGCTACAGGCGCCAAGCATGCAAGCAATGATTGCCTGTTTCATCGACCGGGAAGGTAGTGCCTTTGTGGGACTCCCGTTTTGGGGAGCCGCTTCTATATTCACCGCATATTGTGAAACTGTTCACAAACGACATCAACCCGCACCTTCAGCTCCACATGTCCCGGAGGACTTCCGCAATGCGCTTCGCTCTGCTCACGACCGTCGTCGCCTTTGGCGCGCTCGCCTGCGGTGGCAGTAAGGGCGACCAGAACCAGACCCAAACGCAGGCAGCGCCTCCGGCACCACCGGCTGCCACCGCGCCGGCGACTCCGACCGGTCCCGTCACCGAAGTGAAGATGACCGGCAACGGCAGCACGAAAGCGAGCTTCGAGCCGAATTCGATCACGATCGCGCCGGGAGCGACGGTGCGCTTCGTCAACGTCGCGGGCGGTCCGCACAACATCACGTTCTGGCCGGATTCGATTCCCGCGGGAGGCGCCGCGGCCCTCAACGCGGGCATGAAGAACACCATGGATAATCTGTCCGGACCGTTCCTCACGAATCCCAACGACAGCTACGAGGTGTCCTTCGCGAACGCGCCCAAAGGCACGTACAAGGGCTACTGCACGCCGCATCTGCCGCTCGGCATGAAGATCACCATCAAGGTCCAGTAGTTGCCGTTGTCCAGACCGGCCGCGGCCCCGGAAATTTCGGGGCCGCTTTTTTGGGGTTAGATTCGCGACGCTATGACGAGCGAGACGACGCCCTCGGCTTCCCGAACTCTCGCTGACCGCTTGCGCTCCGGCCCCTTGTCCGTCCGGGAGGCGACGCAGATCTGTCGCGCGCTGTTGTCAGCCATCGAGTCGGCGCACGCGCGCGGCGTCGGGCACGGCGACATTCGCGCGAGTACGGTCGTGCTCGAGCAGGGGCGACCGGTCCTGGCGCCGATGAGCACGACGGCAGCAGAGCCGCCTGCTGCCGATGTTTACGCAGTCGCCACCCTGCTCTACGAAGCGGTCAGTGGGCGCAGCTGGACACCGGGCATGCAGCCGGAATCGGCTGACTGGTCGGGCATGCCGCGCCGGCTGCGACGGGCGTTACACAAAGCCCTGAACACATCTCCCGATCGGCGCTGGCCGAACGCCGCGGCGTTCCAGCGTGCCCTGTGGGTACCAAGACCACGCGACACGATCTGGCCGGCGATAGTCGTCATCGCCTTGGCCGCCGCGATCATCGCGGCGATCGTCTTCTGCAAACCACTGGGCCTGTGTTGGGAGCGGGCCCCCGGGGGGGCGGGGGGGGCGGGGGGGGCGGGGGGGGCGGCCGATACTCGCTAAACACATGCGTGCGGTCTTCGTCCTCATCGATGGCGCGCGCCCCGACGTCTTGCGGGACCTGCTGGCGCGCGGCGATCTGCCGAACCTCGCTCGCTTCGTCATCGAGCCCGGCGGGTGGCGTGTGGGGACGACGGTCTTTCCCTCGACGACCGGTGTCGCGTACATCCCGTTCCTGTTCGGCCGTTACCCCGGCAGCACCGGCGTTCCGGGTATTCGCTGGTTGGATCGCGCCGCAGCCGCCGGTGGATGGCGGGCACAGTGGCAAGCGGCGCGCAGCTATTGCGGCGTCCAGGCTCCCTTGCTCAACGGCGACATCGCACCGGCGCCCTCGATGTTCGATCTCGTGCCGGAAAGCATCGCGATCTGCACGCCGATCACCCGCGGCCTCAGCAAGGGCGCACACCGCATTCCGTTCCGTCGCGCGATCCTTGGCTCGGCGGCCCACTACCTCGGGACCTATCCCGCGCTCGATCGCGCAGTGCAAGAAGCGTGGGTCGCGTTGGCTGCTGACCCGTGGCGGTTTCTCTTCGTCGTGTTTCCCGGAATCGACGGAACGACTCACCTCAAAGACCCCTGGCATCCCGCGGTGCTCGACGGCTATCGCCTGGTGGACCGGGCGCTGGGCGCTTTCGTCGCGCGGGTCGAGAGAAGTGGCAGGGAATTGCCCGCGTTCTTCGTCGCCGCCGATCACGGCGCGACGGTCATGAAGGAGCACTGCGACGTCGCCGTGTTACTCGAGCAGTGGGGCTTTGCGACAATGCGTCATCCGATGCACGTGTGGCGGCGGGGCGCGCGAGTCGCGACGATGGTCTCGGGGAACGCCAGCGTGCAATTGTATTTCGAGCCGCGCTCGGGGCGAGAGACGCCGCGCACGGAGTCCGAGATCCCGCGGGATCTGTTACAGCGACTGCTCGCGCTGCCGGCCGTCAGGCTGGCCGCGTGTCGCGATGACGTGGATGGCGTGGTGGTGCAAACGCGAGGCGCGCGCGCGCGGATCTCTCAGACGCTGGACTTAATTCGCTATCAGCCGACGGATGGCGACCCGCTGAACCTCGGCGGGTATCTCGAGCTCGACGATCGTGAGTTGTTGGCGCGGACGCGAAACACGGACCTCCCGGACGCGCCACGCCAGTTGCTGCAACTCTTCCAGTCGGCTCGCGCCGGAGACCTGGTGCTTGCCGCGGGACCGGGCGCTGATTTCCGCGGACCGTGGGAAATCCCCGAACACCGGGCCGGACACGGCAGTCTCATTACGGAACACATGGAGGTCCCGATCGCCGCCAGTGTACCACTTCCCGAATCTCCCGTTCGGACAGTAGATCTGATGCCGACGATGCTCGACTACCTTGGCGTCGCCGTGCCCCAAACGATCAGACTCGACGGAACTCCGTTAGCGGCTCGCGCCTTGAGGTACTCGTGAGGCTTCGACGGGCGTTCGTAATTGTCGCCGCGCTTCCCATCGGCCTCGCTGGCTACGCGGCGTGGAGTGCCGTTCCCGAGCAGCGACCGGTGTTACCGCTCGCCTGGACAACGTTGGCGCGAGCGAGCATCACCGCGGACCCCAAGCGCCGCGAGCTTGTGCTCGAGCTGCCGCCTGTCGACCTGCCCGCAGGCGCCGGACACCACGTCCTACAGCCGCCCGCTTGTTTGGGCGAGTTTCCGGTAAATGCTTCCATTTACGCCTTCCACGCGGAGCTGAGAGATCAAGACGGGCGACTCTTGCCCGTCGATTTGTTGCATCACTTGAACGTGATGGATCCCGCCGAGCGGGAGCTCTTTCTTCCCATCGCGCGTCGCATTCTCGCGTCGGGGAGAGAAACGGGTGAGATCCGCTTCCCGTGGCTGCTGTTCGGAGCACGCGTTCGCGCCGGCGAACGCATCATCGCCAACGCGATGCTTCATAATCCGACGCCGGTCAGCTATCGTGGCGTTCGCGTGCGCCTGGTGCTGAGCTACATACCCGATGGCCGGCTGTGGCCGTTCTTCTCGGTTTTCCCCTGGCAGCTCGACGTCGCATTTCCGGTGGGGGACAAGAGCTTCGACTTGCCGCCCGGACACAGCGTGCGCTCGTACGAAGGCAGCCCCAGTGTCGATGGCAAGATCGTGGTCATCGGCGGGCACATGCACGAATACGGCCGGACCATCGAGTTTTGGGACGCGACGCTGGGCAAGTTGCTGTGGCACGGCGAGCCCGCGCCCGCGCCGCGCGGCGAACCGAGTCCCGTGCCGCTGGGCAGATTCTACGGCCTCAGCGGGATCGGCTTGCCGATCATGGCGTCACACCGCTATCGCGTCCGCGTGATTTATGAGAATCCGACTGGCCACACGATTGCGGCCGGAGGAATGGGTGTCGTCGGGGGACTGTTCATTCCGCGTCGCGGTGCCGTGTGGCCGAGCGCCGAGCCGAGCAATTCCCTATATCAGCAGGACGTCCGGCATTTCATGGGACTCACCGGGGGCGGAATAAGCGGGATGGAGGGTATGCACGGGATGGGGGGAATGGGGGGAATGGGGGGAATGGACTCACACGCTCACGACCACGGTTCCACCCCGTAGTCTCCAACCGTCAGACGCTGCGGCTCCGCCGCTTCCGCAGTCTGCATGATTCCCAGCATCACTGCCGCCACCATCAGGCCGGCCAGCGCGTCCACCGCATAGTGAAACTGGCCGTACACCACGGCCAGGATCAGGCCGGCGGTAAACGGCAACAGCACTAGGCCCAAGGGCCGCCAATAGCGCAAGGCCATTCCGGTAGCGACGACCGACGCGGCGACGTGGGACGATGGAAACGCGGCGCCCCATGAGTCGCCACGATCGAGCAGCCAGGCGGCGAAACGCGCCGGCCACACGTCGGTCGCGATGTTGTGAGCCCCATCGAACGCATATCGTGGACCGGCGACCGGGAAGAAAAGGAACACGATGTAGCATAGGTAGAAGGTGGCCATGACGGCGAAAATCGTATGGCGTGATGCGTCCCGTCGTCCCACCATCCACAAACCCAGCGGGGACGCGTACAGGATCGGATAGTAGGCGAGGTAGCACGCGTGCAGAATCCACGAGAGGAGGACGCTCGGCGATTCGCGGATCCAGCGGTAGGAAATCTGCGATCCGAACACCCACGTCTCGAGCCGCTGAATCAGCTGATCATTCTGAAAGCCCGCGCTCAGCGTCAGCACACCGATTTCGCCGTACAGCGCCGGCAGCAGCACCATCGGATACCAGTCGCCGAGAAAGCGGCCTACGGTTCCGGCATTGCGAGCGCGCGGCGCGAGCAACACCAAGGCAGCCATCAATGCATGGGCTGTGAGCAGCCAGGGCCAGCCGGGTATCCCCTCGCTCCGAAAAGCGAACAGGACGACGATGGTCGCCACGACGACGTACGCCGCCGTCGCGACATCGATCGCCGTGAAATCCCGCCACAGCGTTTCGCTGACACCCCAACGGCGGTGGGCTACAGCCATCCGGCCTCCCGATACCAATCGGCGGCCCGGCGCAGTCCGGCGTCGAGTCCGATTTCGGCGTGCCAGCCTGTGTCGTGTGTGAGGGCGTCGCTCCGGCAGGTCCAGGCCGGTGCGAGGTATTCATTGCCCTTGTCGGCCGACAGCAAGGTGGCGCGCCCCGCCAGATGCGCAAGGGTGCCCGCCGCCCACAGCACGCCGCGCGCCACGAGCGGCGGCACCGGTATGACCCGGGGCCGAGGCCGGCCGAGTGCCCGGCCCGCCTCCATCACGAACGCCCGGCTGGTTGTGATGGTGGGATGCGCGGCGAAATAGACGTGCCCAGCCGCTTTTGGTGAGATGGCCGCGGCGATCAACGAACGCGCCAGATCTTCAGCATGAATGACCGACAATTCCTGTGATCCGTCACCGAAGACGGGCACGACGCCGCGCCGCGCCAGTTGAAAAACCTTGAGCGTACCCCGATCCCATTCGCCGTACACCACCGGCGGCCGGACGATGGTCCAGGATAGCGGCATTGCACGCACGAGGACTTCGGCCGCGAGCTTGGAGCGTCCGTAATCGGTGACTGGAGCTGGGGGCCGGGTTTCATCGATCGGGTGTCCGATGGTCGTCGGACCGGCGACCGCGAGGGACGACACGAATACGAACCGTGCGACGCCCGCATCGCGCGCCGCCTCGAGAATATTTGCCGTGCCGTCACGATTCGTGGCCATGAACTCGGCGGCACTACGGGCACTGATTTTCCCGGCGACGTGGAACACTACGTCGGCGCCGGCGCATCCCTCCCGCAGCGCCGTGTCATCATGGAGATCGCCGCGCACCAGCCGGACTTCGCTCCCCCAGCCAAGTGGCTTGACGAGCGCCGGGCGCCGCACCATGCAGGTGACCGTGTCGCCACGGGCACGCAACGTGTTGACCAGGTGGGAGCCGACGAAACCGGTCCCCCCGGTCACAAAGACGTTCACAACGGCTTATCGTAGACGCGGTACGTTTTTGTGACGCGGAATCCCAGCTGCGTTGCCGACTTGTTCATCAGGGCATTGTCCTCGAGGATCCAACCAGCCTCGCCGCTCGGCATGCCATGTTTGACGGAGCTCTGCCAGATGCGGTCGTACAAGACCGCGTCGACGCCGCGGCCACGGAATTCGGGGATCACGCCGAGCAACAGGATGCGGGCCCGTTGGATCTTCCGCGCGTACCACAGGACTTTGAGGATCCCTGGAAAAAAATGTCCGGAGCGGTTGTGCAGCAGCGCGAGATTGAAATCCGGAAGTCCGACGCCGAACCCTACGATTCGGCCCCGCAGCTCGGCGAAGATCACGAGATCGGGCACGACGATGGGCTTCAGCTGTTTCGCCAGGTGATCGATCTCTGCGTCCGTCAGCGGCACAAAGCCCCAGTTCTTCTCCCACGCGCTGTTGTACAGCGCCTTGATGAGCTCGACTTCGGCATCAAAGCGCTTCATATCCAGCGGGCGCAGGGTGATCCCGTACCGCTCGGCGGCGCGCCGCGCCAGTCGCATGAATCGCTCCGGCGCCTCCGCTGCCCCGCCACCGTAATACGCCAGCAAATCCTTGGCCTTCGCGAAACCGTAGCGTTCGTGCAGCGCGGGATAATACCCGAAGTTGTAGGGCATCATCAGCGACGGCGGTGTGCCGTTGTTATGGATCAGCAGACCGCAGTCATCGTTGACCGACGGGTTCATCGGCCCGCGCATGGTGTCGAACCCGCGGGAGCGGAGCCATGCCGCGGCGGCGTCGAACAGCGCGTTCGCGACCGCTTGATCGTCGATCGACTCGAAAAAGCCGTAGAAGCCGACGCGATCGTTGTGCTCGCGATTGTGCATGTCGTTCTTGATCGCGCCGATGCGGCCGACGATGCGACCATTCGACCGCGCCAGGAAGTACTGCGCTTCGGCGTGTTGGAAGAACGGATTCTTGCCGGGCGTCAGCAGCGTGCGCACGTCCCGGCGCAGCTGCGGCACCCACAACGGATCATCGCGGTAGTGGTCGTACGGAAAGGCGATGAAGCGATCGAGACCGCGCCCGTCGGAGACGGGCACGATCTCCACTGCGGTCAGATGACCCCCAGCTCTTTTCCGAGGCGGCCGAACACCTCGAGCGCGCGGTCGATCTGGTCGGCCGTGTGCGTCGCCATCAGGCTGGTGCGCAGGCGGCACAGCGACGGCGGCACCGCGGGCGGAACCACGGGATTGGTGAACACGCCGGCGTCGAACAGCTTGCGCCAGAACAGGAACGTCTTCTCGAGCGGTCCGATCAGCACCGGGACGATGGGCGTCTCCGTGGGACCGATGTCGAAGCCGAGCGACCGCATGCCGTCCTGGAGGCGGCGGGCGTTCCGCCACAGCTGTTCGCGCCGCTCCGGCTCGCGCTGCATGACGTGCAGCGCGGCGAGCACGCCGGCGGTGTTCGACGGCGGCAAAGCGGCGGTAAAGATCAGCGGACGGGAGTGGTGCCGGAGATAGTGAATCACGTTCTCCGACCCCGCCGCGAAGCCGCCGATCGAAGCCAGCGACTTGGAGAATGTCCCGACGATGAGATCGACTTCTTCGACCAGATCGAAGTGAGCGGCGGTCCCATCGCCGTTCGGGCCGAGCACCCCGACCGAGTGCGCATCGTCGATCGCCAGGGCGGCGCCGTACTTCTGACAGACCCGCAGCAGCCCCGGTACGTCGGCGATGTCGCCCTCCATCGAATAGATGCCATCTACGATCACCATCGTGCCGGTGCCCTCGGGCAGCCGCTGGAGCTTCCGCTCCAGGCCGGCGAGGTCGCCGTGGTTGAAGCGCAGGGTCTCCCCGTGCGACATCTTCGCGCCGTCGACGATGGACGCGTGGTCCAGCTTGTCGAGGAACACCACGTCGGCACGGCCGACGAGGCCCGAAATCACGCCGAGATTGGCCTGATAGCCGGTCGAGAAGACGAGGCAGGATTCCTTATTGAAGAACTCTGCCAGCTCTGCTTCGAGCTGTTCGTGGAGATCGAGTGTGCCGTTGAGGAAGCGGCTGCCGGTGCAACCTGAACCGTAGCGCTCCAGGGCGCCCCGCGCGGCCGCCAGCACTTCGGGATGGTGAGTCAAGCCGAGGTAGTTGTTCGACCCCATCATCACCCGCTCTTTGCCTTCGATGATGACGACGGTGTCTTCGGAGCGGGAAATCGGCTTGAAGTAGGGATACAGCCCAGCAGCCTGGACCTCGCGCGCCCGGGTGAAGTTCTTACACTTGTCGAACAGCGCGATGTGCTGCAGGGTCTCGGTGCGCACGAAGCCGGAGCCTTATGGAGAGCGGTGGTACAGCTTAGCCCTACGGTAGTGAAATGGCAAGGGTGAGCCGTTGCTGGAGTTAGCGACCCCTGTGAGGATTGGCACAGCTTTCGCGGCTTTGACACCCTACCCTAGATTGCGTGCTGGCAGCGACGCATCTGGTTCTCCGGCGGAGGGTCCTCGTGAGTTCACGCGTTGTCTTGTTTTTCAGCGCGGTCGCGCTCTTTCTTTTTTCTGCTCCAACTCCAGCCGCGGCGCAGGATGCGTTTCATCCCCGGTGGGAGATTCCCGGCTTCGACTTTCGCCCCAACGGCGCGTGGCGCGTGCGCGCCCAGCAAGTATCGGCGTACCGGCGGCAGTTGATCGCGACGCGCAACTTTGCGGCTTTGAACGCCCCGATGGCTCGGACGCCGGGCGGCGCGCAAGGGCCGGCAACGGCCATGGCGGCGACGCACACCGTGCCAGCGATCCTGTTCAGCTATGCGAACACGGATCCCTCGCTCACGCGCGACACGTCGCAGTACAACGCTCTGCTTTTCAGCACAAGCCCACCGGTTGTTGGCGTAATTCAGAATCCTTACACCGTACGCACGTTCTATGAGCAGTTGTCGAATAACCTGCTGTCCATGAGGGGACAGGTTTTCGGGTGGGTGCGGCTGGACTCCAACGAGACGTTCTACACGGGCACGCCCGGGACGTGCTCTGGTAACCCCTTTGGCAACACGAACTGCAACGGCATTTTCAGCGCGGCCGCGGTGAACGCCATGCAAAACGGGATGCGGGCCGCGCTGGCACATATCGACTCTTTTGTGGACTTCGGGAAGTTCGATAACGACGGACCCGATGGCATTCCCAACTCAGGCGACGATGATGGTTACGTCGACATGATCATGTTCGCGCACGCGACTCGCGACGGGGCGTGCGGCAACATCAATGGCAACAACAATCACATTTGGTCTCATCGCTTCGTGTTCGTCAATTCCACGGAGACGAACTATCAAGATTACGTCACGAACGACACGTCCTATGCGGTGAACGGTCCACCGGACCATCATATCCACATCAGCGACTATTTCATGGCGAGCGGACTCGGCGGCAGGACGTCGTGCGACACCACACAGATCATGCCCATCGGCACGGCGTCCCATGAGTTCGGCCATGCCCTCGGCCTTCCGGATTTGTATGACACGCGGGGACCGACCGAGGGAATCGGACAGTGGGGGTTGATGGGCTCGGGCAACTTCACGGCCGCCTATAGTCCTTCGCGCTACGAGGCCTGGTCGCTGAACGAAATGGGTTGGACCACCGTCGTTCCGCTCACCACAACCGGCACCTACCGGCTCAGGGCGGAACCGATTTCGGATTCGATCTATTTGATCAATCCGACGGTTTCGAATCCGCGCAGCGAATCATTCCTCGTCGAGAACCGCCAGGGATACCAGTCTGACACTGCACTGATTCGTTTGCACTGCGCGCGGTCGGTGCAAATCGGGCAGATCGCGTCAGGATCGCCGTGCGGCGGCGGCCTTCTCATCTGGCACGTCGATGGTCAGAAGATCGCTTCTTCCGGGTTCCACAACGGCAATACAGTGAATTATTTGCTTCCCCACGGCCTGGTGCTCGAGCAAGCCGATGGCCTCGATCAGCTCGATAGTCCGAGCGCCCTATCACGCCGTGGTGACGCCGGCGATCCCTATCCCGGCGTGACGAATAATCCGTCATTCACCCCGCGCAGCAATCCAGCGCCGAAAATGAACTCCGACGGCAGTTTCCCGGGGTTCACCATCGATTCGATCCGCCTCACGGGCGGGCCGGACAGCGAGATGGCCTTCCGGCTGCGCTTCGGAGCACTGACGATCGTGCGCGGGAGCGACACCAATGCCGTGGTTCAGGTCGACGGCAATTCGTTCAACGTATTCCGCGATCTCTTTGACAACGGGTCCAGTCACACGGTCAACGACACGAACCAGGTCTCCCCCGATGGACGCCGCCGATTCCGTTTCTTGTCGTGGTCGGATGGTGGGGCGCAGTCGCACTCCATTACGGGCAGCCTGGCCGGCGCGACAATCACTGCGAACTTGAGCAGCGATTACAAGCTGATCGCCACGGCGGTGACCGGGGGAACCATCCAGGCGGATACGAACGTCGATCTCGCTGGCGGCGCCTTCATCCCGTCGGGCAGGGCAGTGACCCTCACCGCGACGGCGGCCGCGGGCAATTCGTTCTCCGGCTGGTCGGGGGACACGACGACGTCGAATACGGTCGTCGTCCTGCCGATGGGCCGACCGTACACGGTGACCGCGAACTTCCTCGGCGCGCTGACGACGGCGAACGTCGTCGCGCAGCTGCTCGGACCGACGCAGCCGCTGACGACCGCGCAGATCCAGTATCTCGATCAGCACGGCAACAACAACGGCGTGTTCGACCTCGGCGACTTCCTGGCGTGGGTCAAAGCGACCGGCGCACCGCTGAGCCCGGCGGTACTGCAAGCGTTAGCGCAGAAAGGAGGCCGGAAATGAAGTGCCTCCTCGGCTGCGTGATGGTCGTGTCTCTGATGACTGCAGGACTGAGCTGTGGCGGCAGTCCGACCGCGTCGGGCCCGGGCGTGCTGAAGGTGCGGCTCACGTCGCCCCCCGCCAATTCCGGATTGGACTCGGCGGTCGTCATCACGATCAATGGACCGGCCGCTCTTACGAGTGCGACCGCCGGTACCGGGCTACGGCTCTTTCAGCAGCCGCTCGGCGGAACAACGACGCGCTTCGCCCTGACCGGCCTGCTGACCAACGGCGCGACGATTCTCACGATCGGCGTGGCGGACCTGGGCGCGGGCAGCCAGTACAACGGCACCGTCGACGCCGTCGCCATGCCGAGCTACCAGGTGCGAAATCCGCTTACGGGTTATGCGCTGGCGGTAACCCGCTAAGCCCGCAGCTGGGTGGCTTCTTCGGGAGTGTCCCACGCGTGGGCGAGATCGTCTTCGAGCCGGCGCCGCAGCTCCTGATAGGCCGTTAAGAGCCGCCGTCCTTCCTCTGTAAGCGTCGTCGCGCCACCGCCGGGACCACCCGCACGCGAAACGACCATCGGCCGTCCCAGCGCCTGATCCATCTGTTGAATCGCACTCCACGCGGTGCGATAGCTTATCCCGGCGTCCGCGGCGGCATCCTTGATCGAGCGTACGCGATCCACCGCTTCGAGCAGCCGCGCTTCACGATCACTGATGACCGGCACGCCGCGGCGTGTCAGCGTCACATTGGCTCTCGGAACCAAATCAGGGAATTGCATAGTGCCTCCTACCGCTCGGCGCTTGTTGCAGGTACGGCGCACCCACCGGCGAGCGACGCGAACGCGGGCTCGCCGTCAGGCAGTCGCAGCGCGAGCAACCGGTTGCGCCACTCCGCCAGCGCCCAGCGGCTGAATCGCTCCGCCATAGACTGCTCGGATGCCGAACGAATGACGTACAACGTGTAAGGGTTGCCGAGCGCGGTATCGGCGGCGAAAAGCACGCGCAGGTCCACACCAGTCAACCGAGTGAACGTCGGGAGATCGGCGAGCGCATAGGCGCGGCGCTCGTCGGCGAGTCGCAGAGTCGCCGCCTGGTCGACACCCGTCTGGACGTACCAGGAATCGCGCTTGCCCGGAGGGGCGATTCCCGCCGCTTGCCAGAGCGACAGCTCCTTGATGTGAGTCCCGGATGAATCACCGCGTGATATGAAGGAAGCGCGGGTTGCAGCGATGCGATGAAATGCGTCGGCCGCGGTGCGGGCCGTCCTCACGCCTGCCGGATCCGACGCTGGCCCAACAACGGCAAATCGGCTGGCGACGAACGGACAACGCAGCGCCGCATGTCGCGGGGCGATCAGCAACCGCTGCTCGAGGCTGGGCGCATGGGTGATGACGACGTCGAGGTCACCGGCGGCTGCGGAATGAAGGATTTGTCCGGATGATCCGATGACGGCGCGCACCGCGACCGCGGGATGGAGAGAGTCGAGCAGAGCAAGGGCGCCTGATTGCTCGACGGTGTAGGTCGTCCCCAAGCGCAGTGAATTCGCGCGCGACTCGCTGCTGCACGCAGTGAAGCCCGCGAGAAAGAACGCCGACAGCAACCATATCGCGCGTCGATTCACTTTTGCCTTCCATTCCGTCCCTTGCGGTATGCCGGAGCGGCCAAATCGTTCCGTTCGCTGCCCCAGAGCGAGACGACGGTAGGAACTAATTCCTCTATTGGAGTCGGATGATCTGTCCCACGGAGGGGACTCCGGCCGCATTCAACAGGAAGAGCATGTAGGGACCCGGCGGGGCGACCGCGCGGCCGGCGGGAATATCGATGGAGACGCCTCCAAGTGCCGGTGTGAAGCTCGCCGGTACCAGCCGCTGTCCCATGTCGAATCCGTGCGTCACCGAGCCGAATCGGATGAGCGTGACTTTCGCGATGCTCGCCAAATCGGGCGTGCCGACGAAGACGCTCTGTCCGTAACTGACAGTTGCCGGCGGCGCGGTGGTTACGGTCGGCCGTGGGCCCTTGAAGAGATAGGGTGGCGAGAACAACTCGTAGTTCAACTCGTTCTGTGCAGTCCCGGCGTCACCGCTGCCGGTGCTCAAGACGCGGCCATCGGGGAGCAGTAGCGCCGTCGAGTGGTAGATCCGTACGACCGAATTGGGGGCTAGGGTCGTCCAGGAACCTGTTTCGGGATTCCAGAGCTCGGCCGCTAGAGTTGCGCCAATCGAATTGTTGAAGCCCGATCCACTCGTGCCGCCGGTCGCGAGAACCTCGCCGGTCGGGAGGACGGTGGCGTTCAGGTGCCGCCGCGCGAACGTCAAGGATCCTGTGAACCTCCACTGCGGCGCCGGATCGTTGAGATCGATGATTTCCGCGGTCTTGGTTGGTGGGTCACCACCGCCGGCATAAATGATCTTGCCGGGAGCATACATGACGGCGCCACCGTAGTCGCGCGCGGCGTACTGACGCGTCGGTCCACCCGCCCAACTGCCGCTACCGGTAACATCGAGAAACCAGGTGTAAACATCCTCGCCCGCGTAATAGACGCGGCCGTCCGGTGCGACGAACATCCGCGGATAGTAGGGGAACCACATGGACGCGCCGGTGAGCTGTCGCCAGCTGGTGCCGTCAAAGACCTCGGGAACGGTGACGTACACGCCAGCCTCATCGCTCCCCGCGATTGTGAGCATCTCCCCACTCGGCAGGACAGTGTTCGTTGGATACCAACGACCTTGCGTCATCGGGGGGCCGCTCGTCCAAGAGGCGCTCACCGGATCGAACACCGTGGAGTTCGGCAGACCCTTGCCGTCGTCAATGTGTCCACCAGCGACCAGCAGCCGACCATCGGGAAGAAAATCGTGTCCCGCGCAGAACAGCCACGCGGGACTCGGCGCGGCTGTGAAGGCGCCCGTTGCCGGATCCCAGATTTGCGGATCGCCGTTGCGACCCCAGCCCAGCACTCTGCCATCAGCCAGTAGGTGGAGGTGGAGTTGCACGACCGGCGCGTCGAACACGGCAGACCAATGACCGATTTGTGAGCCAACGAGGTCGGACACCACATCGCCGGTCCCAGCTGGATCGACATGTGGCGACGTAGATCGGTTGTCGCCGCAGCCGTGCAGTAGCAACACGAGACCAACGGCGCCGACGGTGGCCAGTAAGGCGGTGGATCGGAAGGATCTGGTAGGCATCGCCGACGGGGGGTGCAAATCCTGAACCAATCATCGTGTTCGTGAAAGCCAGCGCTTCAAGCATTTACGTCCGAAGCGCAACGTCGGCCCACACGAAACCTGTAGCACGTGCGCAACGGAACGGCGAGTTTGGGAGTGGCAACGGTGCCTCACTCCACAGCCAACCGGCGAGGTCTTGGTGACCGGCGGAACAAGTTGACGGTTGCGGCCGCGCTGTAACTACCAGTCTGCCGTCTCCCTCCCTATTTTCGAGCCCGGGGGCGGTAGCTCAGTTGGGAGAGCACCTGGTTTGCAACCAGGGGGTCGAGGGTTCGAATCCCTTCCGCTCCACTCATCCCTAGCCGCTTCAGCTGACACGTCCCATCTTGTCCCGTCCAGATCTTACGACGGAGACAATGGATGTCGCTTGCGCTTCTCATACCCATGGTGATGCTCGCCCAGGCATCCCCGCCGCCGCCGCCTCCCCTTCGCATCGCGGCGAGCAGTTTTGCTTCGGTCGAAGTGCACCTCAACGCGCGCCGCATTGGGAATCGCTGGTTCGAGGAGGACGCGAGTCTCTCCGGCCCCTCGCGCATCGCGATCACGTACGGGCAGCCGCACGCGCGCGGACGCAAAGTCGAGGGCGGACTGATTCCGCTAGACACAGTCTGGCGCTTTGGCGCGAACATGGCTACGACGCTCCACACAGATCTCGATATCACGCTCGGCGATCTGAGTCTGCCGCGCGGCGACTACACCTTGTTCATCCTCTACGCGCGGTCGGGGTATGCTCTGATCGTGAGCCGCGGTACGGGGCAGTGGGGAACGGATTACGACGCAAGCAAAGACGTCGGGCGCGTGGCGCTCACCAGCCGCGCGCTCGCCGAGGCCGAGCCTTCGCTCACGATCTACCTCGTTCCTGACGCGCCGCAGCCCACAACCGGGTACGCCGAGCTGAAGGGCGCGCTGCGCATCAAGTGGGGGATGACCGAGCTGGCGACATCCTGGCGCGTGAATCAATGAGCGAACCCGACCTGCGGTATCCGATCGGCAAATTCACTCCGGTACCGAGTCTGAGCGCGGCAGACCGAGCCGCTTGCATCGAGCAGATCGCCGCGGCACCCGCGAACTTTCGCCGCGCGGTCGCGAATTTGAGCGACACCCAACTCGACACGCCCTACCGGCCCGGCGGCTGGACCGTCCGCCAACTCGCGCATCATGTGCCCGACAGTCACATGAATGCCTACATCCGGTTCAAGCTGGGGCTCACCGAGGATGTCCCGGCGATCAAGACCTATGAGGAAAAGGACTGGGCAAAGACGCCGGAAACGCAGGCCCCGATCGGCATGTCACTCGACTTGCTCACGGCCCTGCACGTGCGGTGGGTCACGCTGCTCAGGTCCATGCAGCCGGTCGATTTCGCGCGCACGATCAAGCATCCCGACTGGGGAACGCCGTCGCTCGACGCTATTCTCGCGTTGTACGCCTGGCACGGCCGGCATCACACGGCGCACGTGACTGCGCTGCGCGAACGCATGAGTTGGGCGTAGCGATGGTCGATTTTCCTGACGACGACCTCGACGAGGAATTCCCACTGGGCGACGGCACCGCCGATACGGAGGGAATCGTCATTTGCCCCCATTGCGGCGAGCCAAATGAAATCGGCCTCGACGCGGGCGGCGGATCCTACCAGGACTACGTGGAGGACTGCCAGGTCTGCTGCCGCCCCTGGCGCGTTACCGTGGCCTATGACGAAGAGGGAAACGCCGAGATTTCTGCCTCGCCGCTTGACCAATAAGTTTGTGACGCACGACGGATTAGGTCAAAGGATGGAGACCGTTTCCCGCATGCGCCGGTTAGGTTCGACGCATGGCGCAGTCAATTCTGATCGTCGATGATGACGCGGACACGCGGTCACTGCTGGGGGCTTCTCTCACCGAGCAGGGGTTCATCGTCTATGCCGCCCGCAACGGGCGCCACGCGCTCCAGATTCTCGAGCGTATTTCACCCCCGGCTTTGATTCTGCTCGATTACAACATGCCGGTCATGAACGGCAAGCAGTTTCTCGCGGTGAAGCGAAGCGACCCGCGGTGGCAGGCTATTCCCGTGGTCGTTCTGTCCGCCTGGACTCGCGAATGGACTGCTGCCCGGATGGACGTTGTCGAAGTGCTGCCCAAGCCCGTGGATCTCGAGAGGCTCCTGGCCCTCGTGAATCGGACCGTCAGCGCACCACAGACCCCGATGGCCCCACCGGGAATGCCTGACTCATCGGAAAGCATGCAATCGAACTGAAACGGCAGTCGCTACTTCGCTGCGTCGTAGCGCCGTCCAACCTCTCGCCAATTCACAACGTTCCACCACGCGGTCACGTAATCCGGACGGCGATTCTGATACTTCAGGTAGTACGCGTGCTCCCAGACATCGAGCCCGAGAATCGGCGTCTTGTTCTCCATGAGGGGGCTATCCTGATTGGGCCGAGCGGCGATCTCGAGCTTGCCGTTCGACACCGTCAACCACGCCCAGCCGCTCCCGAACTGTGATGTCGCGGCAGCGCTGAGCTGCTCCTTGAACTTCGCATAATCACCGAAGGTCCGTGTGATCGCATCCGCGAGCGCGCCGCTCGGTTCACCGCCGCCGCCCTTTCCCGCGGGCGCCATGATCGTCCAGAACAGCGAGTGATTGTGATGGCCACCGCCGTGGTTGCGAACGGCGGTGCGGATGTCTTCGGGAATCGAGCTGATGCCGCGGAGCAGGTCCTCGAGACTCTTGTTCAAGAGCTCGGGATGTTTGTTCAGCGCGTTGTTGAGATTGGTGATGTATGCCTGGTGATGCTTGTCGTGGTGAATCTGCATCGTCTGCGTGTCGATGTGCGGCTCCAATGCTCCGAAATCGTACGGCAGCGCGGGAAGTGTGTGCTTCGTGTCCCTGCCGGTGGCCGCCTTTTGTTCTTGGATCTGTGCCATTGCGGGCGTTCCTTGGAAGTTTGCACCCCAAACCCCGCATTGCGCGGCACAGTTCCCCCCATATCTTGCTCCGCGGAACGTGCCGTCCTCTCCCACTCCGGAGGCGCTCGTGGCGGAGTTTCTCCTGCGCTGGCTGCATTACCTTGGCGGAATTACGTGGATCGGCCTGCTGTATTACTTCAACTTCGTGCAGGGGCCGTTCATGGCGGAAGCGGACCCCGCCACCAAGAGCACGGCAACCCAGAAACTGTTGCCGCGGGCGCTGCGCTGGTTCCGTGGCGGCGCCATTGTCACCTTCCTCACCGGCATCTTGATCATCGCGAAACGTTTCGGCGAGTCGCCACTCGGCGCCGCCGCCTGGTCCACCGGATGGGCGATCACGATCCTGACGGGCGCGCTGTTCGGCACGCTCATGTTTTTCAATGTCGTGCTGGTGATCTGGCCAAAGCAGCAAATCGTGATTGCGTCGGCGAAAGCAGCCGCTTCCGGTGGACAAGCCAATGCCGCGGCGCCCGTCGCCGCGCGCCGGGCCTTCCTGTCGTCGCGTACGAACGTGGTGTTCTCGATTCCGATGCTGTTTTTCATGGGGGCGGCGTCGCACTTCACATTGCCGGGGGGCGGCAATCATGCCGCATACTGGGCGAGCGTCATCGCCGTTGCCGCACTCCTCGAGATCAACTCGCTCACCGCGACCACCGGGGCAACCACGAAGCCGATCGAGAAGATCCCCGGCGTGATTGTCACGGGCTTCGTCGTGTGGGCCATCGTCTACGCTCTCGCCCGGGCGTTCCTATCGGCCTGACGGCCTAAGCGGATGGCGTCGGTTACCCTCCGCGGGCTGAGCAAAGTCTTTGACGGCGGTGTTCAGGCGTTGCACCACCTGGATCTCGAAGTGCGGGATGGAGAGCTGCTCGTTCTGCTCGGCCCCTCCGGCTCCGGGAAGACCACCGTGTTGCGCTGCATCGCTGGCCTCGAGGAGCCCACCGCCGGGGAGGTCGTCATCGGCGAGCGCGTGGTCACTCACGACTCTCCCGCCGAGCGTGATGTCGCGATGGTATTTCAGAGCCACGCTCTGTATCCGCACCTCACGGTTCGCGAAAACATCGCCTTCCCCCTTGAAATGCGTGGTCTCGCCCACGCGCAGGCGGCGCGCCGCGTTCTCGAGACCGCGACACGACTCGGCCTGCAAAGCGCGCTGGATCGCCTTCCCAGCCAATTGTCCGAAGGAGAACGACAGCGCGCCGCCCTCGGCCGTGCCATCGTGCGCGGACCGCAGGTATTCCTCCTCGATGAGCCGTTGGCCCGTCTCGATGCTCCATTGCGCGTCGAGGTGCGCGCGGAGGTGTTGGCGCTGCATCGAGGACTCGCCGCGACGATGATCTACGTCACGCACGATCAAGCGGAAGCGATGACGATGGGTCAGCGGATTGCGGTGCTGCACGAGGGACGGCTGCGCCAGGTCGGCACTCCGGAGGAGGTCTACCAGCGTCCGGCGGATGTGCATGTCGCGCGCTTCTTCGGGACGCCGGGGATGAACGTCTTGCAAGGGCGCGGCCGCGCCGGAGACAAAGGCAGGGTCATCGAGGCGGGGAGTCTGGTTATTCCGGTGGAGCTCTCTACATACGACGGAGAGATGCAGTTGGGAATACGGCCCGAGTACGTCGGCCTGTGCGCAGTGGATCAAGGCGTCGGCAACGTGGACGTGCTGGTGGTCGAACCGCTCGGCAGCGAGACGCTGGTGCATCTGAACGCCGGCGGGCAGCCCCTGGTAGCGCGCCTCCCCGGATTTGCCGACGTGCGCGTCGGCACTCGAGTAGGGGCCAAGGTGGATCGGCGCCGTCTTTACTTGTTCGATGCTGCTGGGGCACCGCTCGCGTGAGTCCGCGGGGATGGGCCGCGAGCGCCACAGCGATGGCCGCGCTCGCCGCGGCACTGACGCTGGACGTCACGCATTGGATCGAGCGTCGCTACGAGCGAGCGTTCGCATTCCGAATCGCGCGGACGACTGCCGCGTACATCGCAGCCGTAACCCCGCCGCCGCCGCCGCCCGTCAGACGTCGCGGTCGCATCCGCCGCCCACAAGCGCCGATAACACCAGTCCCGCAATCGCCTGCATCGCGCAGCTATCACCTCCCATCGCTGCTCACGCAAGCGAGGGGCTTGCGGACGCTGCCCGGCTGGACGACGGAAGTCGAAGTGTACTACGGCACCGCGCCCCTTGTAGACGCAACCGCTCCACCGCTGTCGCCTGACGACTTGCTGCTGTTGGACAGCGCCGGCGGGCGGTGGCGGGAAGGATCAGCGCTCGTTCCGCTGAAGGATCGCGACGGCCGCGAAATCGTCGGCGGCGTCGCGGCGCGACCGCTGCGCGTACCCACGGGCCCGCTGCCGGGCGGATTGGGGTTTGCGTTTCCCGCGGCCGTCCTGGCGGTGGCCGGGGCTGCGGGGATCGCGTTCCGCGGACGCTCCTTGCGGCGCGGCGGATATGTGGGCGCCGCCTTGTTGCTCGCAGTGGCCAGCTACGCCGACGTGCGCGCTGTTGCCCGCTCGAGCACCGATCGCTGGCTCACCGATACACGGCGCTTGCTGCAGGAGGCAGCGACGCGACTGCCGCCGCCGCGCTCGCGCGTTTCGGTGAGTGACCTCGCGGCGTTGGTACAGGACGGCGAGCTGGTTGGCGGCGAGCCGGCGGAGTCCGCTCCGTTGCGTGCGCGCGTCGGCGGAGCACCGCGCGCGATCGTCGCCATACTCATTGGTTCGGGACGATGGGTCGACCTGCGTACTGTGCCCGCCGAAATCACGACGCCGCATTGGCTGTTGCTGCTCTTGCCCAGCGCATTGGTGGGACCCTTTGGGATTCTGCTGTTGCGCTGGGCGGAGTGCACGCCGGCGCGCAAGCGACGTGAGACCGCGATCGCGTGGGGGTTTCTCGCTCCCGCGGGGCTGCACCTCTTGGTGTTCACGCTCGGACCAGCGGCATTCGCGGTCTCTCTGGCGCTGCCGCTCGCGAATTTCCGCGCGGTCGTCCACGACCCGCTCACCTGGCTATCGATTCGCAACACTGCGCTGTATGCCTTGTACGTCCCCGTCTCGGTCGTGATCGCACTCGGCGCGGCGCTCGTCGTGCACCGGTTCCGCGTCGGTTGGGGCGGGCGATTGCTTCGCTCGGCACTGCTGCTCCCGTACGTCACTTCGGTCGTCACGATTGCGCTGGTGTGGCAGTTGATCGACCAGACAGGCACGCTCGGGCTCGGGCGGTCCGGTTGGCTCAGCAGTCCGGCGACAGCTCTGCCCGCATTGATGCTCCTCGCGCTCTACGCGCAGGTGGGCGGCCAAACGCTGGTGTTCCTCGCCGGACTCGAACGCATCCCGAGGGCTTACGTCGATGCGGCGCGCGTCGATGGCGCGAGCGCGTGGCGACGATTGTGGCGGATCACGCTTCCGCTGCTCAGACCGATGACGTGGTTCGTGGTACTCAGCGGACTGCTGAGTGCCTTTCAGGTCTTCACGATCGTTTTTGTGCTGACACAGGGTGGACCAGGAATGCTGGTCCAGCGCGTCTACCAGCTCGGGTGGGGCGGGGCGGGGC
>DATGVZ010000066.1:0-79062 GCA_035299765.1 Gemmatimonadales bacterium | reverse complement strand
CCCCCGCCTCCCCCGCCTCCCCCGCCTCCCCCCGCTCCAAACAGCAATTGCACGACTGCGCTGAGGCTCTGGAGCGCACCGTCTGCATCGAGCGCCATGATGTCCAGCCAACCATCGTCGGGAGCGAGGTCGGCTCGGAGCCGCAGGAACCCCGGCGGCAGCTGCCCGCAATTCAGAATCAGCAGCATCGCCGCGCGAATCTCGTGGAGCGTGCCGTCAATCGTCACGCGGTGGGTCGCGCTGCGCACGTTCGTCAGGGTGAGCGCGGCACGCGCGAGGTAGGCGCCGAGCTTCCAGCGGCGCTTCGACCGGAGGTCGGTATCGGCCATCAGCTGCGCATCAAAACCAGTGCCTGCGGCGACCGCGAAGTAATGCGGGCCATCCGCTCGCTCGACGACGCCGAGATCGATGGGATGGGGCCGGGCTGTGAGCAACGCGCGGGCGGCGCTCACGGTGGTTCGGGGCAGCCGGAGATTGCCCGCGAGCACGTTCCCTGTGCCGCCCGGGATCAAGCCCAGCGCGATCCCTGTGCCCGCAAGACCAGCCGCGACTTGCATCGCCGTGCCATCGCCGCCGTGGCTCACCAGGACGTCAAAGCCCTCGCCCCGCGCCTGCTCAGCGATGCGGCGCGCGTCGCCGGGGCCGGTGGTCGTTCGCAGGTCGACATTCCAACCGCCGCGACCCAGGATTCGCAGGATCGCCGTGACGGCCCGCGCGTCGGCGCGCGCCGCGAAGGGGTTGGTGATCACCAGCGCGCGCGTCACTCTAGTACCGTCGCTCCCAAAAGACGTCGAATCCGACCTGGCGGCTGGTCGTCGTGAGCTTCGGATCCGACGCGACGAAACAGGCACGGACCGGCTCGAAGCTTGCCTCCGTACGCCACTCGGGGCTGAACCGGAATAGCATCGTGGCGCCGAGCGCGTCCGTCAGTCGTGATTGCGACTGCGTTTGCGACTTGCTGCAGAACCCGGCGTTCAGAACGAGGAAGGTCTTGCCGCCTATCGCCCAGCCGGCCGCGAATTGCGCTCCGGCAAACGGATTCGTGGGATCGCCGGGACGGATCTCGAAGTAATCGAGCGGCACGCCCAGGTCTGCGACGACCGTTCGCTCCAGCTCCCCTGCAAGCAACGATGCGGCCGCGCTCCGCACGAACGCCCCCTCGCCGCCACCAAGCTCGAACGATGGTTTGCCGCTGATCAAATAGGAGATCAATTCGGCTTGCGAGTAGTCCTGATTCTCCGCGTCAAGCGTCAGCTTGGGGATTTTGAGTGTTCCGCGAATGTGCGCGATGACGGTGATTTCAGGTGGCTGGCCCGGCCCCGGGAGCGGATGGACGACGTGCCGCGCCGCGATGTCAAGCTCAGCGTCGAGGTCGGGAGTGCCGAAGTAGCGGACGGTTCCCTGATCGACGGTGAATTCCCGGGTCACCGGGCCGATGATCAAGCGGTACGTGCCGCGAGGCGCCTGGAGCGTGCCGCTGAGGATGTAGTTGGTGCGCACCTTGTTCACCACCACCGCGCCGGAGAGCTGGATGTTCGCTTCGTTGGAGCGCAGCCACACGTCCTCGCCCATCGTGAGCTGGAGATTTTGCACCTGCAGGCTGTCGAAGAAGAGGCTCTGGAATTGGGGGCCCAGTCGCTGCGTGCGAATCAGCGACGTGTCGATCAAGTCCTGCACCCACGGCTCGTCGAGGTTCACGACGCGCTTGTTCACGAGATCGGCGAAGTGCAACACGCCGGAGGTAACCGTGCCGCGACCCGTCAGCGTAGCGCCGAAGACCGGGCCGGTGAGCGATACACGGCCACTCGCGGTGAGCGCGAGATAGCCTCGCAAGTCCAGCGCCTTGAATTCCGACGTCGCGATGTTCAGCGCGAGCACCGGTTTCGTCAGCCGCTCGAGCCGCATGTACCCGCTCAACTCGGCGCGCCCGCGATCCGACACGGCGCGAATCGTATCCACGCGGATCGTGTCACCCTGCAGGGAGAGTCGGCCGTTGATATTCGTGTACCGCACGTTGAGCGCAGGGATCGTCGCCGCCGCCTTGCCGATTTCGAGACTGCCACGCAGCTGCGGTGCCCCCCAGGTGCCGCCGATCCCGAGGTCGGCGGTAAACACGCCTTCGACTTGTCGGACCGTCGTGGTGACGGCAGCGAGCACCCCGAGGTCCACGCTGTCGGCGCGCGCTTGCACGGACAGCGTATCGGGAAGCTGCCGGTCGGCGACAGGGACGAGCGCCAGATCCAAAGGCAGGTGGGCGGTGACGTTGAGAACCTGCTGCCCCGACCGCCACAAATGCACTTCGCCGTTCAGCCGCCGGTTCGCATAGTCGAGGTTTCCGTCCATGAACGGCGCGCTGAACGAACCGAACGATGCATTTGAGAATGCAAACGAGCCTGTATAGGCAGGGTCGTCCCGCGTGCCCGTGGCCGCGACCGATGCCGTCAGCGCGCCTCTCACACCCCCGGTGTCCTGTTGCAGCAGCGCGTAGAGGCCCGTCAGCGGGAAACTGTCCAGCGACACGCGTGCGTTGATGCGTCCGCGGCGCGGCAGATCTCCGGCGATCGACAGTCGTCCGCGACTCGAGCCGCCGGCGTTGGCGAACGATGCCGAGTCCACGCGCAGCGTGGAATCGCTCAATGTGACCGCCGTGGGATGCTCGAGGAACCAGGCACCGCTCGGTAACAAGACCGCGAGCGAATCGATGGCGACGTGTTCTAGAGACCGGCCTGCCGGGCGCTCGTACCGGCCGCCGGCCAGGAACGCACCCAAGTCGCCAACGCGAGAGCGCGCAAACCAGGTGAGCGAGTCTCGCGTGCCCTTGGCCTGGGCGGCCGCGGCGCCAAAGCCCAAGGTGCCGTAGCCGAGCGAATCGATGTTCGCGTCCAGCTCAAAACTCGGGACAGGACCCGGCTGAAACAGGATCGAGCCTTCTCCCTTCGGCATGTGCCAGCCACGCCAGCGCAGGTCGGCGACCTGGGCTTCGGCGCCCACCGCGATCGAATCCAAAGCTCCCTCGAGCGTCAGCCGCACTTTCGCCGATCCCCTGAGTGCTTCGGGCGTGGGCCCGCCGGTCAGCGTTCTTCCCGCGAGCCAGGTTGCCAGCGAATCGAGGACGCTAAGACTGTCGGCCTCGAAGTCGAACACCAGCGTGCCGCGGTTGGGACGGTTCCAGCCGATTGAACCCCGGCCTTGGGTGAGCAGTCCGGGCTGCTGCAACCGCATCGAGTCGACGTACAGACGGTTATCGGCGAGGTGAACCATGCCGCCACCGCTGTCCACCACCGTTCCCGCGAACAGCGATGGCGCGACATTCACGGACACTCTGCCGGTGGGTGGCGTCAGCTTATCGCCCTCCACGCTGCCGGTCGCCGTGAATGTGAGACGCGTCGGTGGGATGTTCTGATTTCGCGCCAGCCAGCGCTGCACGCTCACGTCCGTCGCGCGCAAGGTAAAGCCGCGAACGCCGTAGACGGGATGCGTCGTGGGCTCGCCGAGTAGCAACGTCCCGTCGCCGCGGATCGCGCCGCCGCCGCCGAGCATCGCGAGATCGGCATGGGTTTCGAGGCTGGCGAGAGAGCCGTCGAGGCGGATTGTGCCGGCGAGCGAGCCTCGGAGTGGGAAGTTGCGCGCCCTGCCGCTCAAGCCGTCGAGCGCCAGCGAGTCAGCATGCACGTCGGCGAAGACGCCGAGAATCGGGGTGCGCGAGTCGAGCGCCACGACGCCACGGATGACACTCACGGGCCGGTTGCTGTCGTGATGACGCAGTGTCCCGCTGAAGCTCGCGTTCTTGAGCGTACCGGTCAGCGTGCCGGTGGCATCGAGCTCGCCCTGGAGATCGAAGGAAGGTACGAGTCGCCGTACCGTGCCGAGATTGATGCGCCCGGCTTCCACCGCAAACGGCTGGAAGGCCAGCTCGTGCCCCGACAGGTTGATCTCGCCTTTGCCTTGGATCTGTGTCTCGGGCCATCCCGCGACCATTGAATCGCGGAACGACCATCCTGTTTCGATCTTCAGCGCGCGCATCGGCCCGTCGACGATCGTCGGGCCAGTGAGGCGCCCCGCGAACGGCAGCGTGTCCAGGTAGGGGCGCACGAGCTCGAGCGACAGATCGCGCGCCTGCAGGTCCCCCTGTCGCAGCGCGACCAGTCCAGAGTCCGCGGCACTGTAGGCAGTGACGTGACCCGTTAGACGGCCTGTGCCCAAGGCGAGATCGAGTGGACGCAGCTCGATTTCGAGCACGCGTCCGCCGTGAGACGACAACGTCACACCGCCGTGCAGCACCGCGTGCTCGGGAAAGCGCCGGTCGATGAAATGGATATCGGTCAGCGTGGCTGAATCGGCGCGCAGCGCCAGGTTCCAGAGCAGCGTGTCGCGCGGCCACTTCACCGTACCACGCGCGCTGAACTGCGTCCCTGGAAAGCGCACGCGCGACAGATCGACGTCGAGATTGTGGCCGTCGATCGTGACGCGCCCCTCGACATCGGCGATCGAGAGCCGCGGGTCGCTGCTCTCCGTGGCGAGCCGCAGCACGTCGATGCGAATTCCGCGCTCGCGCGGCGCCTGGATGCGCAGCGCCGCGAGGCGCGCGTTGAGATGCTCGAAGCGGCGAATGCGGTAGCGGCCGTCCTCACCGGACGATTCGACTTCCTCGTTCGCGCTTGCGTGGCCGTGCTTCTGCAGCCGCAGCGTGAGCGAACCGTCGTCGATCTGCACGTTGCGTAGCAGGATCAGAGACCGAGGTCCTGCTGGTCCGAGCGGCCTCACCTTGACGGTGTCCTTCACGTCGAGGCGAAGCAGCTCGGCGAAGTTGGTCTTGCCGTTGGCGTGCTGGACGATGTTGATCAGCGGCCGGTCCAGCCGCACTTCCATGAAGACAATTCGACCGGCCGCGAAATCGATGAGGTTATAACCGAGCTCGGCGTGCGGCAGCCAGGCGACGAGGGTCGAATCGGGATCCCACATGCGGACGTCGCTGAGCACAACGCCGGTCAGCAGCGAGCCGCGCACTTCGCCGACCTGTATCGTGCCCGACACGGCGCCTTGTACCGCCGCGCTCGCGATGCGGGCGAGCAGCGTCCGGCCCGCCTCCGTCCCGACCAGCGCGTTGAGGGCGCCGAGGAAACAGGCGAGCAGTCCGACCAGCGACCAGAGGGCGACGCCCAGGGAGCGGCGGATCATTTAGAAGGCCTGGCCCACCGCAACTTGGATGACGATTTTTTGCCAAAAGCGCTTCTGGGCGCCGAGCGGCGGATAGGATGGACGAATCTGTGTCACCGTCCTGGTTGAGTCATTGAGATACAGCAATGGTCCGCGTTCCGTCTGATAGCCGTTGTAGGCGGCGTCGATACGCACGGGACCGAGCGGTGTGGCGAACCGCACTCCGACGCCGGGCGTAACGCGAACGCCGCGGATGGTCACGAGCTCTTCCCCGCGCTCCCACACCTGTCCGGCATCGCAAAACAGTCCCAGCCGCATTCGCTGTGAGAAAATCGGCGATGGAAGTCGCAGCTCGGCGTTCAGGATGATGGCCGTGTTACCGCCGGTCGGCGCCGTCGTAACACCGCGCCACACCTTCTCCCCGGCTTGTGCGGTCGCCGCCGAGTCGAGCGCCGTCGCCATACTGTCATGAATGACGTAGACGCGTGGTCCCAGCTCATTGCGTCCGTAACCGCGGACGGAGTTGGGACCGCCACCGTAAAACCGCTGATCGGGCGGTACGTAACCCACCTTTTGTCCCGCGAGTTGAATGTTGCGGGGCAGAATCGTGCCACCACGGACGCGCCAGGCAAACACGGTGCGGCGTCCGATCGGATAGTATTTCGCGATCTCGAATTCACCGCGATTGAACTCGTAGGGCGCCTGCGAGCCGACCAGCGAAGACGCATGCAACAACGTCACCGTGCTGACACTGCCCTCGGACGGTTCGAGAATGCTGTTGGCACGGTCGCGCACGAACGTGAGGGTTACCGCTCCGAAGTGCCGGCGATCTTGCAGGAATCTGCGGCTGGCTTCGTCGCACAGCCGGAACAGAACGCAGTAAATCCCCTCTTCGGCCACCGTTCGGCCGACCGAATAACTGTAGCCCAGCGTCGTCGGCAGCCGGCCGCGCGCGTTGAACGTGATATCCGCGTTGCCGCCAACCGCCTCGCGCGTGTACACGTTGAACTCGGAGCGGCGCTCGGCCACGAAACCCAATGAGGCGACGTGCGAACGGTTCAAGAACGCCGGCTGCCTGAGGGTGATGCCGAAGCTGTAGTTGAGTGTATCGATGGTCCAAGACCCGGCAGCGAATGGATTGCAAAACTGCTTGAAACCCGTGCTTTGCGCCGGAAAGCCGCCACCGAGTTTCGAGACGCGCGCCGTGAGATCGAGCGTCCTCGCCCCGCCAAGAAAATCGTGAGCGGTCCAGCCGCTCTGCACCCGGAAGCACTCCAACGTCGCATATCCCGCCCCCAGTCGCACCTGATGGCGCGGCCCTTCCACAACCTGAATCAGCACCCTCACGGCGGAATCGCCCGGTGCCGACGGTGGGATGGAATCGACCAGCACGACGTGGACGGAACTGAAGACCCCCATTCCGTAGAGATCGCGCTGCGTCTGATACAGCGCTTCCTGTTGAAAAAAATGACCGGGACGCACGGACGTCACGCGGCTGACGGTACCAGTATCGACTTCGCGTAAGCCCCGAATCACTACTTCACCAACGCGCATGCGCGGCCCGGGTTGCACATCCAGTTCGATTTCCGCCCGCAACGCCCCCGCCTCAGAATCGAAGTTTCGGAGTACCTCGGCGTACGGATACCCGTCATTGCGCAAACGCGCCACGATGGTATCGGCTGAGGCCTGCATCAGGAAACGATTGAAGGGATCGCCGACTTGCAGCGGCATATCGCTCTTCAGGTCCTTAAGGTCCAGAATTCCTTCGACTCCCTTCACATCGAGCCCGGCGACCCGCACAGGATCGCCCTCATGAATGCGAAACGTGACGTAGACGTCCCGAGGGGTGCGGCGCACCAACGTGTCGACGACCGCATTCATGTATCCGCTCTGGCGATAGAGCAGAATCAGGCGCACGACATCGCGCCGAAACTCGACTTCGCTGAAGTAGCGTTTTTCGCCGAGCCCGAGCCACCGCACCAAGGGGCTCCTAGCCCACCAGCTCGATTTGGTCGTCGCGATCGCGCTCTCGAGTGTCAGATCCTCGAGCGCACGGTTACCGTCGAACGCCAGCTCCCGTACCACCCGCTCCTGCTCCTGAGCGGAAAGAACGGTCGACGCCGCGAGCGCGGCGAGCAGCAGGAGGGATGCGACGCGCAATTGACGGGATTTGCCAGTCTTGGCTATGTTGCGACACTTGCTCCGCACTGTCAACCTTTTCGACACCGCGACGAGCGCCCTGTTCCTCTGTTTTCTCGCTGCCTGCCATGCAAAGTCGGGCGGCGGGAACGAGCTGCGGGGGCTCGTCTACTACGAAACCTACGACCCACGTTCGCTCGATCCGGCGCTGTCCACAGATGTGCCTACGGGCGAGATGGTCTCGCTGTTGTTCGACGGTCTGACGCAGTTCGATCCCGACGGCAAACTGCTGCCCGGCCTTTCCGATCGTTGGACTGCCGACAAGAAAGCGCAGCGTTACGTCTTTCATTTGCGTTCGGGAGTCACATTTCACGATGGCCATCCGTTTGTCGCGGCCGACGTCAAACGCTCACTCCTGCGTGTTCTGAATCCCGCAACGCACGGCGGACGAGTCTGGCCGCTGCTGCCGATCGCCGGCGCGCAGGACTATGCCGACGGCCGGGCCCTCGGCGTGCGCGGCATCGAGCTCCTCGGCGACAGCGCGGTTGTCTTCACGCTGACGCAGCCGCTCGCCGTGTTTCCGAAATTCCTTGCCATGCCTGTCGCCGCGATCGTGCCGTCTTCCGTAGCGCCCGACTTCGGCCAGCGGCCGATCGGCACGGGACCGTGGCGATTCGTCGCGTGGGAGCACGACGACTACCTCCGGTTCGCTCGCAATCCGTCGTACTGGGGCGGCGCGCCCCGCGCCGAATCGCTCACCGTGCGCATCGTGCCCGAGCCCCTGACGCGCGCGGCCGAGTTTCTGGCGGGCCGGCTTTCGGTTGCCGAAATCCCGTTCGGTGAGACGATGAAGTGGGAGCACGAGCACGCCGACTGGCTGCACCGCAAAGCCGCGCTGCGCGTCGTCTACGTGGCGCTCAACAATCGCCGTGGTCCGCTGCGCGATCCGAACGTGCGGCGTGCGATCAATCACGCCGTCAATATCCCTGAGATCCTCAGCACCGTCTGGAACAGTCGCGGCATCGCGGCCGCGGGATCGATTCCGCCCGCGCTGGGCGGCAGCGATCCGACCCGCCGGCCCTACGCGTACGACACCACCGAGGCGCGACGGCTGCTGCGCGCCGCCGGTTATCCGGACGGGTTCGCCCTGCAGCTATGGCGGTCAGGCACGAACGTGGAACTGGGTCGCGTTGCCCAGGCGCTGCAGGCACAGCTCTCGGCAGTCGGCATCCGGGTCGAGATCGTGTCGCGCGACGCGTCCAGCATGCGTGAGGCGGCGCGCAAAGGCGAAACCGATATGGCGTTGCTGGACTGGTGGGCCGACTATCCCGATGCGGACAACTTCCTCTATCCGCTTTTTCACAGCGCCAGCTTCGGGCCCGGCGGCAACGTTTCCTTCTATAGTGATCCGGTCACCGATTCGCTGATCCTCACGGCGCGCCGCACCGTCGACCAGCGCGCGCGCGAGGCGCTCTACAGCCGCATCGAGACCCGAATCTTTCGCGACGCGCCGTGGATTTACCTTTGGTTTCCGGTCGATCTCTGGGCCGCCCAGCCATCGCTCGACGGGTGGGACGAGCCGGTGATCTTCAACGGCCAGCGCTGGATCAAAGCGCATCCCAAGTGATCCGCCTCGTCGTCGGCCGACTGCTGGCGATCATACCGACCCTGTTCGGCGTGCTCGTCGTCGCCTTCCTGCTGCTCGACGTCATCCCCGGAGACCCCGTCGCCGAAATGGTCGGGGAGCGGGCCGACTCCGCCACGATCATCCGGTTGCGCGCCGAGCTGCATTTGGACGAGCCCGTGCCCGCGCAGTTTGGCCACTATCTCTGGGGTGTCGTACGGGGCGATTTGGGCCGCTCCTACATTACCCAGCGTCCCATCCTCGGCGACCTGGCCGAGCGATTTCCCAAGACACTGCAACTCGCCGGAGCCGCAATGTTGCTCGCCGCGACCTGTGGTATCACACTCGGTGTGCTCGCGGCGATCAGGCCGGGCGGTGCGGTCGACCGCTGCAGCATGTTCATCGCCTACGTCGGCGTATCATTCCCCGTTTACTGGGTCGGTTTGCTCCTGATCCTGTTGTTCGCCGTCGCACTACAATGGCTGCCGCCGTCGGGATACGGCGGGATGGCGTTTCTGGTGCTGCCCGCGCTGACGCTCGGAACGCGTTCGATCGCGTTTCTCGCGCGCATGACGCGCGGCGCCATGTTCGAGGTGCTGCCCGCCGATTTTGTGCGCACGGCGCGGGCGAAAGGTCTTCCCGAACGCCGCGTCATCGGCCGTCACGCGTTTCGGAACGCGCTGCTTCCGATTATCACCGTGCTCGGACTCGACGTTGGCAATTATCTCACCGGAAGTATTCTCACCGAGACGATATTTTCCTGGCCCGGCGTGGGACGCTACGTGTTGCTGGCGATTCAAAAGCGCGATCTGCCGGCGATCCAGGGCAGCATCCTGTTCCTGTCCGTGATTTTCCTGCTGGTCAACCTTCTCACCGACGTGCTCTATGCGAAAGCTGATCCTCGCGTCGCTTACGATTAGCGCCGCGGCTGCTCTCCAGGCGCAAAGCCGCGGCTCATTGCAGCAGCGCATCACGCGGCTGCTCGATCAGCCGCCGTTCGATCGCGCCACGTGGAATATTTACGCCCAGGACGATCGCGGGCACGTCTTATTCAACCGCAACGGCGATCACTTCTCCGTACCGGCGAGCAATACCAAGCTCGTCGTTGCCGCCGCGGCGACAGTCCTGCTCCCCGCCGATTATCGCGTACGAACGAGCGTGTATGCGAACGGAACGGTGACGAACGGCCTGCTGAAGGGCGATTTGATTCTCTACGGGCGGGGCGATCCAACGTGGTCCGAGCGCTGCTACGCGGTCGATACGCTGGCGCCGGGTGTGTGCGACTCGACGTGGACCGCCGTCGACGCCATCGCCGATTCGCTCAAGGCGCACGGACTGCGCCGCGTCACCGGGCGAATCGTGGGAGACGGATCGTATTTCGAGCCGAGGCTGACGCACTGGAACTGGGGCTCGTTCGACCTCAACTGGTGGTATGCGGCGCCCGTCTCGGGGCTCGGATTCCACGACAATAGCGTCGATTTCCAGATCACACCCGGCGGCGCGGTGGATCAGCCGCCGTCCATCACCTGGAATCCCGACCTGCACCTTTTCACGTTCGAGAACCGCGCGCGGACGGTGCCGGCGGATTCCGGCACGACGATCGGCGACAACTTCTTCCGCAAGCCGGGGACACTCGACATCTGGGCCGAAGGGACCGTGTCGCTGAGCCGCACGCCGTGGATCGAAAGCTTCGCGCTACCAGATCCGAGTCTCTATGCCGCGCGCGCGCTCGGGATGTCGCTACAGCGCAAGGGTGTGTCGGTGGAAGGCGGCGCAGCCAGCACGACCGACTCGATGGCGTATCGTGGCGTCCGGAGCAATCCAATCGTCGAATACCGCGGTCGACCATTGACCGACATCATTTTCCCGATCCTCAATACCAGTCAGAACTGGTTCGCCGAAATGCTGCTCAAGATTCTCGGGCGCGAGGTCGGTGACACGGGAAGCTGGGCGAAGGGGCTCGACGTCGAGAAGCGATTCCTGATGGATTCGGTGAAGGTCGACTCGACGGCGTTCGCCCTCGATGACGGCTCGGGATTATCGGCCGGCAATCTCGTCACTCCGCACACCTTCGTGCAGCTCCTCGCCTACATGTATCGCCACCCCAAGCGGCGGCCATTTCTCGCCGCGCTGCCACGCGCCGAGCAGCGCGGCTCGCTGCAGAAGCGCTTCGGCGGGACGCCGCTGGAAGGTCGCGTGCTCGCGAAAACGGGATCGATTTTCCGGGTGAATACGCTATCGGGCTATATCGAGCGACCGGACGGGCGGGTGATCACCTTTTCGATTCAAGCCAACGCGCACGACGTACCGAACAGGCAGATGCTCGCGCAGATAGACTCAGTGGTCGTACAGCTCGCGCGCTAATCGTCCTTCTGTCCGAAAATCGCCATGTTCGAGCTATGTCCCGGCTCGAACTTGGCGGACGGGTTGAGAAAGTGCACCGCATGGTTGACGGCGATACACGCCTCAGCCACACCCGTCGCGATTAATTTCAGCTTCCCGGGATAGGTCGTGATGTCTCCCGCTGCGTAGATGCCCGGGATATTGGTCTCCATCGTCTGCGCCACCTTGATGTCACCCTTCTCGATGTCGAGCCCCCACTCCGCGATCGCGCCCAGTGACGAAACGAAGCCGAGCTGCGGAATCACGCAGTCCATCGGCAGCGTCTCTTCCTGTTTCGTCTTGTTGTTGATGATGGTCACGCGCTCGATCCGGTCGGCTCCACTGATCGCTTTCAGCTCCCAGAACGTGCGCAGCTCCATCTTCCCAGCCGCGGCGAGCGCCTGCACCTGGTCGACGGTCGCCTGGTGGGCGCGGAAGCCGTCGCGCCGGTGGATCATCACGATGGATTTGGCGACGCCCTGAAGGTTCACCGCCCAATCGAACGCCGAGTCACCGCCGCCGACGATGAGAATCCGCTTGCCGGCAAAGGTTTGCAGATTGAGCACGCGATCGTGGAGCCCCTTGTCGTTCCACTGATCCACGTCTTTGAGCGGCAGCTTGCGCGGCGTGAAGGCGCCGATCCCGCCGGCGATCAAGACCGTGCGGCCCGGATACTCATCTTGGTCGGTGACGATCGTGAACAGGGGCTTGCCGTTCTCCTGCGTGCGCTTGAGAGCGATCACCTTCTGCGCAAGATGCACCGGCGGCTTCCACTGCAGACCCTGCTCCGCCATCCCCTTCACCAGGTCTTTGGCGAGAATCTTCGGGAAGCCCGCAACGTCGAAGACGTATTTCTCGGGGTACAGCGCCGTCAGCTGGCCGCCGACTTGATCGAGGTTATCGATCAACCGATGCGACGCGCCTCGCATACCTGCGTAGAATGCGGCGAACAGCCCCGTCGGGCCGGCGCCGATGATGGTGATATCTTTCGCGTCTTGCATCGGGCCAACGCTAACCTGCTTCTTGTCCTTGTCCTAGTGGGATGCGCCGGTAACGGGCGGCGTGCCGCGCTCGGCTGGAGCCTCGGCGGCGAAGCCCACGTGTTCATTGCCGGCGACCGATTTGCACGGGACGTGTACCACGAGCTCACGCGCCGCGATCTGGCTGACTCGTTGCGCATCAAACCGCTCATCGCCGTTGATCCCAACAGTGGACACCGCGCGACGGTACTCTCGGCGAGCGGCGCGGCACCGGGCCGGCTCGTGCTCGCTCGCTTCCACGCCGGCGAGACGTGCGGGTATTCCGAATCGGTCACAGAGCTGGTATTCGCGTTTCCGCCGGGAGGTGCAGCGGGTCACAGTACGCCACCGTCTCACGTCGCGGTGGTCGCACTCCTCGATGCGCAGCCGTTCGCCGGTGGCGCCGGCACGCCGTCGGCAACGCTTGCTCGACAGGCTGCGCTTCGTCTCGTGACCCGCGTCGCACAACGCGCCGACAGTATCAGCGGGAGCCCGGCGGCATTGCTGCACGGCCTCGTGCTCGATGCCGACCAGGCGTCGGACGCCGGCGAAGTCGTGCCGCTGTTCCGCAGCAGTTCATCCTATGCGGTGGGATTCCGAGGACGATTCGTTCGCGCAGCAGACACCTTGCTGATCACGGGACTGGCCGTCACAGACACGGCGTTGCGTGCCCTGCGGTGGGTGCTGCGTCCACAGCGCACTCGGCTCGTCGCTGGAATGATTTCGGCCGGTGCGCGGCGCTACTCGCTGCGAGGCGCGGTGGCCGGCGCGGGCGGCGGGACGCTGCTCTTGGTCGATGAAATCGCGGACGTGAGGATCAGCGATTCCCGCGCCGTGGCGCTGGATGCCGCCACGCGCAACGTCATCGCGGAGCAACCGCTCGCGCTCCGTTGCCCCTGAGGGTACGTTCCCGACTCGTGAAGATCTACACGAAGACTGGCGACTCTGGTGAGACGGGGCTCTTCGGCGGGGGCCGCGTTCCCAAAGACCATCTCCGCGTGCGCGCGTATGGCGAAGTCGACGAGCTCAACGCGGCGCTCGGATTTGCCGCGACGCTGGAACCCGTGCCTTTCGAGTCCAGCCTGCTACAGGCAATCCAGCGAGATCTCTTTACGATGGGCGCCGAGCTCGCGGCTCACGATCCGGGTAAGCTCCGCGAAGTGCTCGACGCCGCGGACGTCACCGCGCTGGAGCAGGTCATCGACCGTCACGAGGCCGGCCTCACGCCACTGAAGAACTTCATTCTGCCGGGTGGCGCGTCCAAAGCGGCCGCGTTGCACGTCGCGCGCACGGTCTGCCGGCGGGCGGAGCGGGCGGTGGTGAGCTTGAACCGCGAGCAGCCGACCAACCAGACCATCATCCACTATCTGAACCGGCTTTCCGATCTGCTGTTCGTGCTGGCTCGCGCCGTCAACGCGCAGACGGGGCACGCCGACGTCACGTGGTGACGATTCGCGTCTCGCTCCAGGAACAGCGAGACGCTTCTTACGACATCCTCATCGCCCCCGGACTCTTTCAGAAGCTGGACGAGCTCCTGCCGCGCCATTGCCCCGCGGCGGCCTATGCGCTGATCTCCGATTCACATGTCGGCAAGGTGTACGGGGAGCCTCTGGCAGCACAGCTCGAGCAGGCGGGCGTCACGGTGAGGCTTTTCACGTTTCCGGCCGGCGAATGGAACAAGACGCGCGACACCTGGGCGTCCCTGAGCGACCGCATGCTCGCCGCGCAGCTCGGCCGCGATTGCGCGGTCATCGCATTGGGCGGCGGGGTGGTGAGCGACGTCGGTGGCTTCGTGGCGGCGACATACCTGCGTGGCGTGCCGCTGGTTCAAGCGCCGACATCGCTGCTCGCGATGATCGATTCATCGATCGGTGGGAAAACCGGCGTCGACGTGGCGGCGGGGAAGAATCTGCTGGGCGCATTCCACCAACCGCGCCTCGTCGTCGCCGATCTCGAGGCGCTGGGATCGTTGTCGAGCGTGCAGCTCTCTGCCGGACTGGCCGAAGCGGTAAAGCACGGCGCCATCGCCGACGCGGATTACTTCGGCTTCCTGGAACGGCACTACGCGGAAATCTTCGGAAAGCACGCGCCCGCCCTCGAACGGCTGGTACGCCGGTCGGTCGAGATCAAGGCGGCGATCGTCGGGCTCGACGAGCGCGAGGCCGGCCGGCGGGCGATCTTGAATTTCGGTCACACCGTCGGCCACGCCATCGAAGCGACGTCGAAGTACGAGGCGTTGCACGGTGAGGCGGTCGCGATCGGCATGGTCTACGAAGCGCGACTCGCCGAGTCGCTCGGGATCGCCGCGGCGGGCACGGCGTCGCGTATCGCCGCGGTCCTCGAGCGGCTCAACCTGCCCATCGAGCGGCCCGATGCGAGTCGGGTAGATGATCTGATCGAGGCGATGCGATCGGACAAGAAGGTTCGCGCCGGGGAGCTGCGGGTGGCGATCCCGCGCGCCATCGGTACGCCCTACGGCGATGACGAGAACGGCTGGACCGTAGCTGTTGACGAGGATTTGATGCGTCAGATTCTGGTCAACACGTAGCCCACATTCCTTTCCACCTCTCCACAGGTTCTTCTCATCCTTCGGATTGACTCCGTTCCGAGGGGAATCACGGGTGGGGAAAGCTGTTTCCACACCGGATGTGGATAGTGGACAAACCACGGAATGCTCACATATCTATTAATTTGTGATGTGGATAACCGTGGAGATTTGCACCTATTGGCAGGAAAACCTATATTGCCGCCGTTCCCGTTGGCCTAAATGGCGGCAGCGCCGTCTGTTCCGATCACAACACGGCAGCTCGGGAGAACCGGCATGGCTCGGTCGAATGGCGGCAAAGCGAAAGCGTTTTTCCGCACCACCCCCTCCGGAGCATTCGACCAGTACTTACAAGACATACAAAAACTCCCCCTCATAAAAGATCCCGCTGAAGAACGTCGTCTCGCTCGTCGCGTGCAACGGGGAGATGAAAAAGCCGCCGAGCGTTTGGTGACGGCCAACCTGCGTTTTGTCATCTCTTACGTAAAGAAATATCAAGGCCACGGACTCGATCTCTCCGAGTTGGTCGCCATCGGTAACGAGGGACTCCTCAAGGCCGTCAAGAAGTTCGATCCCGATCAAGGCGTCAAATTCATTTCATATGCCGTGTGGTGGGTGCGGCAGGCGGTGCTGAAGGCGTTGGCGGAGCAGACGCGCAGCGTTCGCATTCCGCTGAATCAGAACTCGCAGCTGATTCGCATGAGCCGCACGGAGACGTATCTCTCGCAGGAGCTGGGCCGGGAACCCACCGACAACGAAATCGCCCAGGCACTCGAAGACAGCGTCGAAAACGTCCGCACCGCGCGCCGCATGACGGCCGCGGAGTTGTCGCTCGACGCGCCCGTCGATCGCACCGACAAGGATGCGGCGACGCTCGGCGAGCGCTTCGCGGGCCAGGAAGGCGGCGAGATCGAAGAGCGCACCGACGGCAAGTTGATGCGCGAATTCATCGACCGGATCTTCCAGAAGTATCTCACGCCACGCGAGCGCAAGATTCTCTATCTCTACTACGGGCTCGAAGAAGGCAGCGAGGCGATGACGCTCGAAAAGATCGGAGCGCTGATGGGCGTCACGCGCGAGCGAATCAGGCAAATCAGAGAACGCGCGTTTGAGAAGCTCCGTGAATCTCCGGATGGAAAAGCACTGAAAGGGTTCTGGCGAGCGGCCTAGGACAGGCAAAGGCTAGACGCAGCAGGCGCACCGCGGGTCACAGGCTTGAGGGGTCGGGACAACACGATTGTCCCGGCCCCTTTTGACTGTTTACCGCGGTGCGTGTGTACATCTAGTATATAGCATGTCCTCGCTTTCTCACCTGGCTCCGGACCTCGCTTCGATCGTTGGATCGCGGCACGTTCGAGAAGCCCGTGCCGAACGTATCACCTACGCGATGGACGGTCTTCCCACTCATCGCCGCCTTCCCGATCTCATCGTTCTGCCGGGCACTCGTGAGCAGCTGATCGCCGTCGTGCGACTGCTGGCCGCGCACGACGTTCCCTTCGTACCGCGAGGCGCTGGCACCGGCTTGTCGGGTGGTGCGCTTGCCGATGCCGGAAGTGTGCTGCTCGTGTTGACCCGACTGAATCGCGTCGTGCGTGTCGATGCCGCGAATCGGCTTGCCATCGTCGAACCCGGCGTCGTGAATGCGAAGCTCAGCGCGGCCGCACAGCCACACGGATTGCACTACGCGCCCGATCCCTCGAGCCAGAGCGCCTGCACGATCGGCGGGAATGTGGCCGAGAACGCCGGCGGTCCACACTGCCTGAAGTACGGCGTCACCGCGAATCACGTGCTCGCGCTCGAGGTCTTGCTCGCCGACGGCACGTTGGTGGAAAGCGGCAGCCCCGGCGGCGAGCCGTGGGGTCCCGATCTCGTCGGCCTGTTCGTTGGTTCCGAGGGAAACTTCGGCATCGCCACGAAAATTACCGTGCGTCTCACGCCGCTGCCGCGCGCGGTGCGAACGATGCTGGCGGACTTCAATGGACTCCGCGTCGCTGGTGAAGCGGTCTCGGCGATCATCGCCGCCGGCATCGTGCCGGCGGCCCTCGAGATGATGGATCAATCCTGCATAGCCGCCGTCGAGGATTCCGTGTATGCGGCGGGGTATCCGCGCGATGCCGCCGCCGTGCTGCTCGTGGAGCTGGACGGCCGCAACGAGGCCGGCGTCATCGCGGAGACCGATGCCGTTGCCGAGCTGCTGCGGAAATCAGGCGCGCGCTCGGTGCGCGTTGCCGGCAGCGAGGCGGAGCGCGAGCGACTGTGGCAGGGACGCAAGAAGGCGTTCGGCGCGATGGGACGACTGTCGCGCGACCTGGTCGTGCAGGATGCCGTCGTGCCGCGCTCCGCGCTCCCGCAGGTTCTCGAAACGATTTGCACGATCGCGAAACGTTATGACCTCGTCGTCAGCAACGTCTTTCACGCGGGCGACGGCAATCTGCATCCCAACATTTCGTTCGATGCCACCGATCCGGTGCTCAAGCAACGCGTCGAAGCCGCGAGCGCGGAGATCATGTCGACATGCATCGCCGCCGGTGGTACGATCACAGGCGAGCATGGCGTAGGCATCGACAAGTTGCGCTACATGCCGCTCATCTTCGATCCGGAGTCTCTGGGTGCTATGCAGGCGGTGCGGCGAGTGTTCGATCCGAAAGAACGGGTGAATCCCGGCAAGGTGGTGCCGGTGCATGCGTGCCGGGAATGGACTCACGGCAACCGGGGCAATTGGGGTTCGGCTAACCCCGGGGCGCCGCCTCGGGGTCAGCCGATGCTTGCAGGAGTTCCATGACCATCCTCGAGAAAGTCACCGCCTTGTTGGGCGAGGGCGCCGTTCTCGAGCCCAGCACCGACCGCGTCCCCCGCATCGCTCCCGGATCGCCCGACGCGGTCGCCCTCCTGCTCGGCACGGCCCATCAGGAAGGGTGGCGGGTGCGCATCGAAGGGGCGGGCACGTGGCTGCAGAGCGACGCGCCCGCCGACCTTGCACTCACCACGCGTCGCCTCGATCGGGTTCCCGCGGTCGAGCCGGCGGATCTGACGGCCACGGCCGAAGCGGGAATCGGATTGGACCAGCTGCGCCAGCAGCTCGCCGATCGCGGCGCCTGGCTGGGCATCGATCCGCCGGGCCTGGCGGGCCGCACGCTCGGCTCCATCGTCGCCACCGCGACGGCCGGCCCGCTGCGACACGGCTTCGGTCCGATCAAAGATCATCTCCTCGGCGTGACGTTCGTGACCGGGGATGGCCGCATGGTCCAGAGCGGCGGCCGAGTGATGAAGAACGTCGCCGGCTACGACCTCACGCGATTGCAGGCCGGCGGGTTCGGCGCATTCGGGGTGATCGTTCTCGTGCACCTGCGACTGCGCACGCTGCCGCGCGCCGACGTCACCTATTTGCTCGAGGGCGCGCGCGAGGATCTCACGCAGGTTGGCGAAGACGTCGCGGCCGCCGGGCTCACGCCCGCCGCGCTCGAGCTCGTGTCCCCAGCGCTCGCCCGGCGCGAGCGCTGGGTCCTCGGCGTGCGACTCGCCGGGTCACCGGCGCTGGTCGCCGCCGATGAGGCGGGGCTGCGCGCGGCAAGCGGCGGCGCCCGGTTCACGCCGCTGCGCGCCGAAGAGGCGCACGCGTTCTGGATGCGTCTCGCCGAGGGATTTGCGGTCCGGCCGGTAACCTTCCGCATCGGCGGCGTGCCGTCGGCGAGCGACGAGCTGCTCGACCTGCTCCAACACCAGCTGGGCGACGAATGGATCTCCGCGTCGCCAGCGGCGGGCGCGATCCGGTGGACGGGCGACGCCAGCATCGATCGGCTGCAGCGATTGCGCCGCACGCTCGCGGGACTCGAGGTGCCGCTCACGCTCGAGCGCGCGCCGTGGCCGCTGCGGGGCGCCGTCGGCCACTTCGGTGCGTATCGCGAAGGCGTGGGCCCGCTCGTGGCCGGACTGCGCCGCACCTTCGATCCCGGCAGCGCGCTCGTGGTTGCCACAGAAGGCTCATGACGCGAGGAGGCTTCGAAGGGCTGGACGCATGCGTGCATTGTGGTTTCTGTCTTCAGGCTTGCCCGACGTTCCTCGCCACCGGAGATGAATCCGATTCACCCCGCGGCCGCATCGAGCTGATGCGGGCCCTCGAGCGCGGCGACCTGACCGCCGACGACGCCGCGCTCTCCTATCACCTCGATCGCTGTCTCGGCTGCCGCGGCTGCGAGCCCGTCTGCCCTTCCGGTGTGCAGTACGGCCATGGCCTCGAGGCTGCTCGCGCACGACTCACTGCCGCTCGCGGCCTTCCGCGCCTCGCGAGAATGGCGCTTTGGGCGTTGACGACGCCGGGAGTGAGTGCGGTCGTGTACTGGTTCGCCCGACTATTCAGAGCGACCGGACTCCCGCGACTGTTCGCTGGCTGGGGAACAGTCCGATTCGCCATGGGGATGTTGGGGGCGACGAAACCGGAACGTTGGAAAGTTGGAAGGTTGGAACGTGGTACGTTGTCACCTTCCAACTTTCCGACCTTCCAAAATTCCGTCCTTTTGTTTCGCGGCTGCGTCCAACAAGGCCTCTTCTCCCACGTCCACGATGCTACCGTGCGCACCTTGGGCATCAACGGCTACGACGTTCGCGAAGTCTCGGGCCAGGGCTGCTGCGGTGCGCTGCATGCACATGCCGGATTGATCGACGAAGCACGCGAGTTGGCGCGCAAGAACGTCGCTGCGTTCGGCGCTGGCGACGAGCCCATCGTCGTGAACAGCGCGGGATGCGGTGCCATGATGAAGGAATACGGGCATCTGTTGGAAACCGCCCGGAGCGAACAATTCGGCGCCCGCGTACGCGACGTCACGGAGCTCCTCGCCGGCGATGCGATGAAAGGTCCAGTTCCCGGAGCCCCGCTGGACCTGCACGTCGCGTACGATCCACCGTGTCACCTCCTGCACGCGCAAGGCGTCGCCGTGCCGCCGCTGAAGCTCTTCGCGGCGATTCCGCTCCTCGAGCTCGTGCAAGTCCCCGGCGCCGCCGAGTGCTGCGGCAGCGCGGGGCTGTTCACGCTGCTCGAACCGGAGATGTCGCGCGCGGTGTTGGCGGCAAAGATCGAGCGGCTTCGAGTCGCGGCGCCGCAGGTCGTCGCGACCGGCAACCCCGGCTGCGCCATGCAAATCGGAGCAGGGTTGGCCGCGGCAAGAATTCCGGCGCGCGTACGTCACCCGGTCGAGCTGCTCGATGACTCCTATCGCGCGGCGGGACGCTACGAATGACGGCGCGCCTCATCTCCGCGCCCGACGGCGTGGAGCTGGCGCTGCATCGTGTGCGCGCGTTTCGAGACGGCCGCCCCGCCGTGTTACTCGTCCACGGCGCCTTCACGAATCATCGCTTCTGGCTGCACTCCGAAAACGGCACGGGCGGAATGGCCCATTTTCTCGGCGCCGCGGGCCTAGACGTGTGGCTCGCCGATCTCCGGCATCATGGCGAAAGCGCGCGCGAACCGCGACGCGGTGCCTGGACGTTCGAGGACTGGGTGCTGAACGATACGCCCACGTTGGTTGCTCGCGTGCGCGAAGAGACCGACGGCGCGCCACTCGCGTGGATCGGACACTCGGCGGGGGGCGCCGCCGGTCTCTGCTGGCTGGCGCGCGTTGCGGCGGCGGCTCCGCTCGCCGCGGTCGTCACGCTCGGGACGCCGGGCCCGCGCCGGCTCGGACCCATACGGAGGACGCTCGCCGCCTGCACGATTGCCCTGTCGCGCGCGTTGGGTCGCTTCCCGGCGCGGGCGCTGCGCTTCGGCAACGAAGACGAGGCGGCGGAGATCATCGCGGAATGGATGGAGTGGAACGTGCGCGGGGCGTGGCTCGGGACCGATGGATTCGACTACTTTGGCGGCCTGGCGGCGGTGAGTACCCCGTACCTCGGCGTGGCCGGGAGCGCCGATCGGATCTTCGCACCACCAGCGGCCTGCCGGCAGGTCGTCGACCGCGTCGGATCGCGTCGCAAGAAGCTCGCGGTCGAGCCGGGACTGACGCATCGTGGCCTGGTACTGTCAGACCGCGCTCGCCAGTCCTGCTGGCCCAACGTGGTCGGGTGGCTCAAGGAGACGCTGTGACCGAAGCCGTGTTGTTCGATTTCAACGGCGTGTTGGTCGATGATGAGGCGCAGCACTGTGAAGCGCTGCAAGCCATCCTGCGTGACGATGCCATCACCATGTCACGCGAGCAATACTACGCCGACTACCTCGGCTTGGACGACCGCACAGGATTCGTTCAGGCGTTTCGGCGCGCGAATCGCACGCTGACGACCGAGATCTTGAATCGGCTCGTCGCGGCCAAATCGCGCCGGTATCTCGCGCTCGTTACGAAATCGTTGCGGCTCGTCCCCGGCGCTACGGAATTCGTGCGCGATGCCGGCCGGCGCTACCGGTTGGGAATCGTCTCCGGTGCACTGCGCCGCGAGATTGACATCGTGCTGCGCAAGTCGGGGCTGGGGGATCGCTTCGAGATCGTCATCGCCGCGGATGATGTGCGGCATTGTAAACCCGATCCAGCCGCTTACCTCGCCGCCCAAGCCGCGTTCACCAAGAGACGAGCGGTTGCAGCAAACGCATGTGTCGCGATCGAGGACTCGCTGCCGGGCCTCGAAGCGGCGCGCGCCGCAGGAATGGCGTGCGTGATGCTGACGACGAACTACCCCGGGAGCACATTCGGCGGCCGGGGCGCCGCGCTGGTGTGGGATTCTTTCTCCGGACACACCGCGGCCGAGCTCGCAGACCTATGAGCGACACCTTTCCCGCCGCGCCCGCTCCCACCGTCGTGCGCCTCGATCGCGACGAGGTGCCCGCCGAGATCGTTGATCAGCTGCGCGCGGGCGCCGTGGTCGCGCCGGCTGAGGTCGGCGTCATCGATCTCACGGGCGCGGGCTCGGGAGACGGAGCGATTTCCTGTTTTCAGGGATTGCTCACGAGTGACATTGAGAAGCCGGGCGACGCGGCGTTCGTATACGGCGCGCTGCTCACACCGAAAGGAATGATCGTCGTCGACGGCTGGGCTGCGCGCCTTGGGTCGCGGGTCCGCTTCACCGTGCCGGCGGAAGGGCGCGACCGAGCGCTGACGATCCTGCAACGGTCGGTGCCGCCGCGTCTCGCGCGTTCGGCTGATCGCACTGAAGACATGACGGTTCTGCGAATCACCGGCGCCCATGCGGCGGCAGTGATGGGAGCCGCGGGCCTGCCGCTGCCACATAATCCGAATCGCGTCCTCGAAACGACCGTCGGCGACATGCCGCTTGAAGTCGCCCGCGCGCCCGAGTTGGCGCCGTTCCTGTTTCAGATCACCGTCGCTTCGCAATACCGCGATGCCGTCACAGAGCGGCTGGTGCGCGGTGGTGCGCACGCGGGCACGCCGGCGGCACTGGAGCTGGCGCGCATCCTCGCGGGCTGGCCGCGACTCGCCTCGGAAGTCGACGAGAAGACGATCCCGCAAGAGCTGCGCTTCGATGAGATCGGCGGTATCTCGTACACGAAGGGCTGCTACACCGGCCAGGAAACCGTCAGCCGCCTGCATTTCCGCGGTCATGCGAACCGACATCTGCGCGGGCTGCTCTTCGAGACGGATCCGCCGGCCACTCCGGCGACCGGCTGGAGTGCCGTCACCGATGACGAGCGCGATGTGGGCCGCGTCACCAGCATCGCCTGGCTGCCCGACGGCGGGGGCTCGCTCTTGGGGCGCTGGATCGGTTTGGCGGTGCTTCGCCGCGAGGTGCCGGTAGGCGCCGTCGTGCGCGCCTCGGGCAGAGAGGCTCGCGTCGTCGATCTTCCGTTCACGGTTCCCAGCGTCCGGCCAGCGTGACCGTCCTCGTCACGGGCGGCAGTGGGCTCGTGGGGAGTCATGTTCTCGACGCCCTGCGCATCCGTGGCGCACGCGTGCGGGCCCTTGTTCGCCCCGATTCGCAGGCAATTGTCGCGAGTCTTGGTGCCGAGCCTGTGATCGGAGATGTGACGGACCCCAGGGCGTGGGAGCGCGCCGGCGCCGGAGGTGAAGTCTCAGCGATCGTCCATGCCGCCGCGATCATCGTTTCGCGCGTTTCGCTCGATGAGTTCATGCGCGTCAACGTCGGCGGCGCTCGGCTCGCGGTCGAGACGGCGCGGCGGCTGCGCGTGCCGCTCGTCCATGTGTCGACAGTCGCGGTCTACGGGCGCGCGATCGAACCGCCGGCCGGCGGGCCCGGCTTCGGGGAGGATTTCCCGTTTCAAGCGCTTTCCGAGCACGATTATTACGCACGCAGCAAGCGGGCCGCCGAGGAGATCGTCCAGGAGGCAGCCAAGCGCGACGGCCTGTCCGTCATAGCCATCAGGCCCAATGTGATCTACGGAGAGCGCGACAAGCTGTTCACGGCGCGCGTCATTGCCACGATGCGGCGCCGCGTGCTGCCACGGCTTGGCCCGCGCACGAACCACCTGTCGTGCGTGTACGCCGGCAATGTCGCGTCGGCGATTTTGGCTGCTCTCGATGCACGGCCGTCGACGGGTTTCCGCGCGTACAACGTCACGCGTGACCGGCCGCCATTGCTTACGCAACGTGAGTTCTTCGGGGAATTCGCACGGGCATTGCGGATCCGCGTCCGATTCGTTCCTGTTCCCATCACCATCGCAGCCACTGGCGTGGCGATCTGGAGTGCGCTGCTGCGACTGCTGCAGCCGCGGCGTTACACCGGCCTCGCCGGGGCGGCCGTCTCATTCATTGTGGGTGAGAATCCGTACGCGACGGATCGGATTCGGAATGAGCTGGGATGGGAGCCGCCGTTTGACGCCCGCACGGCGATTGCGCGGGCGACACAAGTGGCGCGCGCATGAAAATCAAAAGCCCGGGGAGCACCCGGGCTTGATTCCCTTCGAAACGACAAGCGCGATTACGGACGCCGTGTCGCTGGACGACGAGCTGGACGACGCGCATGCGTGGTATCCATGCGAGCCTTCGACGTGTCGGCGGCCATGTGATGCGTCGTGTCCGTCCTCGTCATCTTCATCGAATCGGCCATTTTCATCGAGTCGGCCATTCGCGCGCTGTCGGCAGCCATGCTGCCGCTCTGTTGCGCCTTCTTACACGCGCCTGCGGCCATGACGACGAGCGCCACGACCAATGCGATGCGCTTCATGCGAGCTCCTGTTGAGGGCTGGGGGACGGCGAAACGTACACGGAGGACTCACACAGTCAAGCATCGCTAAATTATAGGAATCATGCCCCATTTTGATCGTCGCTCATTCCTTGCATTGGCCGCGACGATACCGGCGCTGCGTCGTTCCATTTCTGGAACGCCGTCGCAACAACCGGTGATCGATGTCCGTCCCACCGCGCTGTTTCAACAACCCGATGGCCACAAAAACCTGGCGCGCATCACCGTCGCGGGACTCAGCGCACCGGCGGCCCGCGCCCGCGTCACCGATCGGCGCGGTGCGCTCGTCGGCACCGCCGGGCTACTCCCCTCGCCGGAAGGAGCGACGTTGAGCGGCGAGCTCTGGGTGCCGCTCTCCGAGCCATCAGAATATCAAGTCGACGTCGAAGTCGGACGAGACCGCGTGGCGCGCCGGCGCGTGCGCGTCACGCCGCCGAAACGGTGGACGCTGTATTGGCTCGCCTCGATTCACACCGACGTCGGCTACACCGATCTCCAGGAACGCGCGCTCGAGATCCATCGCCGCAACCTCGATGCGGCAGTCGCGCGGCTCTCGAGTCATCGCGATTTTCGATTCACCGCCGAGTGCGCGCTGCAGGTTCTCTCCTATTTGGAGAATCGGTCGAGCGAGGCGGGCGACGCACTCCTGCAGGCCCTCCGCGACGGCAGGATTGGATGGCAAGCGCTGTTCGCGAACATGCTCACGGGACTTCTCGATCACGAGACATTCGCGCGGCTCGTGTGGCCGGCGGGAAAACTCGCAAGAGAGCGCGGGCTGACGTTCGCAACGGCACAGATTACCGACGTTCCCGGCCAAACGCTGACGTTTCCCATGCTGCTCGCGGCGAGCGGCGTGAAGTACCTGGCGAGCGGCGCCAATCCGGACCGCGCCGCGCCACTCCTGCCGGCAACTGCTCGTGGCGAGGGGACCGTCTACCCACAGCTCTACTACTGGGAGGGACCGGACGGCAGCCGGGTGCTGCATTGGCGCGCGCATCACTATGGCGATGGCGCGCGCTTCGGGTTCGAGGCCGGCCCCGATGAAATGGCCCATCGTCTTTCCGAGTGGCTCCTCAACCAACCCGCATTGCTGGCGCAGGATTGGCCTTACGACACCGCCTTGCTGTATGGGGCCGATTGGCAGGACAACGCCCCTATGAAGGAAGCGATGGTCGCGAATGTGGAGGAATTCGGCCGCCGCTATGTCTTTCCGCGCATCGTCACCGGCCGTTCCGATGAGTTCTTCCGCGATGTGGAACGCCGCTACGGACCGCGAATCCCCGTGCGTCGCGGTGATACCGGCACGTACTGGGAAGACGGCGCGGCCTCGACGGCGGCGGAGCTCGCCGCGTTTCGGTCTGCGCAATTGGCCGCTCGTGCCGCCGAAATCGTCGCGTTGTGGGACGATCGCATCGAGCCGCGCGATGAGAATTCCGTGCAGCAGCGACGCGACCGGGCCGCCGATCGGGCGACAATGTGGCGCGACCTGCTGCTCTTTGGCGAGCACACGTGGGGCGCGGACGTCAGCGTCTCCGATCCCACGTCTCGCCAAACCGTCGCGCAGTGGGCATACAAGAAGCGATTCATCGAAGCCGGCGCCGCCGCCGCGCGCGACGACCTCCGCGACGGACTCATGAGGTTGGGCCGCGCGACGCGGGCCGGTCGCGGCCGGCTGGTACTCAACGCGGGCACCTGGGAGCGCAGCGATCTCGCGCGGGTCCCGGCCGGCGCAGGCAAATCGTTCACGCACGAAGGCCGCGAATTACCGTCCGTGGATCTCGAGGATGGCGACGCGCTGGTGCTGTTCCGCGAAGTCCCGTCGGTTGGCTACCTGGCTGTGACTGAAGCCGATCGCGCAGCCCGAACAGCAACGAGTGATGGGAACGGGCTCGATGCCACGGCCGGGGGCTTCAGCGTCCGCATCGATCCCGCAAGTGGCGCCATTCGGTCGTTTTCGGGACCCGACGGCAAGGAGCGCGTGAAGGTCTCCGGGTGGTCGGGATTGAACCAGCTCGTTTACGCGCTCGGCGGTGAGCACAGCGCGTTATGGACCTCCGGGGACCGCAACGATCTCAAGAATCCGCCGCAGCTTTCGCTCACTCAGGCGAAGTTGGTCAGATGCCGGCGCGAACGGCTACCCGGGATCGGTGTGCGGCTGGTCGTGGATCGGTCGCTCGAAGGATTTCCTTCGATCACCTCGACTGTAACACTGTACGACGAGCTGCCCTGGATCGACATCGAGAATCGCATCGTCAAGACGCCGACGCTTGCGAAAGAAGCACTCTACGTCGCGTTCCCATTCTCATTCACGAATCCGACCGTGGAGCTCGAAGTGCCGTTGGGGCGCATGACCGTCGACCGCGATCAGCAGCCAGGCAGCTGCCGCGACTGGTACTGTCACACTCACTGGGTCTGGCTGCGCGAAGGTGCGGACGGGCTGCTGTGGAGCGCACCCGATACTCCTCTGTTCACGTTGAACGATCTCGTGCGGGGAGCGTGGCGCCGGAGCATCGTCCCCGACGGGACGCTGTTCGCATACGCGATGAACAACTACTGGCATACGAACTACGCCGCATCGCAGGGGGGCGCTGCGACGTTTCGCTTCAGACTGTCGCTGCTCGCGCCGGGTGATCTAACCGAACCGGTGCGGCGCGGCTGGGCGGCGTGCGATCCCCTCTATGTCAGCCCGTCCTACTCAAACGAGACTCCGGGACCGTTGATTGCCAAGGATCGCGCGCTGTTCTATGCCGATAAGAACGTGATGATCGTCGGCGCAAAACCAGCGGACGACGGTGACGGCGTGATCGTCAAGCTGCTCGACGTCGCGGGGCAGGCCCGCGCCGTTGGCATATGGCCCGCCGCGTACGCCTTCAAGCTCGCGCGGCGCACCAATCTGGTCGAGCAGAATGGCGAGGCGATCCCAGTGGCCAGTGACGGACGGGCGTCGCTCGATCTCGCTGCGTGGGGAGTCGCCGCGGCCCGGCTCTTCACACCCGCCGAGGCTCCCTGAGCGTTCGCCGCGAGGTCGAGTTTGCCCCGAAGGACGCGCAGCTGCGCGACGACGTCCGCACGCTCGGCGCACTCGTCGGGGACGTTTTGCGCGAGCAGTGTGGCGACCCGTTCTTCCAGCTCGTCGAGCGCGCCCGCCGCGCCGCGATCGCCTCAGCGGATGACGAGCTGCATGCGCTGGTGCGTGGCTTGCCGCCGCGCGATGCCGAAACGCTGGTCCGCGCGTTCTCGACCTACTTCGAAGTCGTCAACCTCGCCGAGCGGATTCACCGCATCCGGCGACGCCGCGCTTATCTGCGCAGCGCGAGCGATCCGCAGGAGGGCAGTCTCAAAGCCACGGTCGGGCGGCTGGCGGCGGCGAACATCCCCCCGCCACAGATCGCGGCCCTGCTCCAGCGGCTGCGGATCGAGCCGGTATTCACCGCGCATCCGACCGAAGCGACCAGGCGCACGCTGCTCGAGAAGGAGCAGGTGATCGGCCGGCTGCTCGTGGAGCGGCTCGATCCGTCGCGCACGCCCGATGAAGAGCGCGCCACACTGGCGCGGATTCGCGAAGAAGTCACCATCACCTGGCAGACCGATCCGCAGCCTTCGGCGCGTCCCACGGTGATGGATGAGCTCGAGAACGTGCTCTTCTATCTGACGGACGTCGTCTACCGCATCGTCCCGCCGTTCTACGAAGAGTTGGAGCAGGCCGTCCGCAATGTGTACGACATCCAGGTGCCGACACGGCCGGTCCTGCGCTTCGGGTCGTGGGTTGGCGGGGACATGGACGGCAATCCCAACGCCGGCGGTGACACGCTGCGCTCGGCACTGGCGCGCCAACGTGAGTTGGTGGTCGCGCTGTACCGCCGCGAGGCAGCAGAGCTGGCGCGACGCCTGTCGCAGTCGGGAGCGCGCACCGGCGTGAGCGACGCCGTGCGCGAGTGCGTCGCGACGTATGGCGCCCAATTCCCCAAGACGCTGGCCGCGATTCCATCGCGCTATCACGATATGCCATACCGCCTGCTGTTCAGCCTGATGGCGGCGCGCCTCGATGCGACGCGACGCGATGAGTCCCCGTCGAACGGCTACGCCACTGCCGGCGAGCTGGAGCGCGATCTGGGCGCGGTGATTGCGAGTTTGCGCGCGCACCGCGGCGAGCACGCGGGATTGTTCGCTGTGCAGCGGCTGCTGCGCCGCGTCGAAACGTTCGGCTTTCACCTGGCCACGATCGACGTGCGACAACACGCGCATGTCCATCGCGCCGTGCTCGCGACCCTGTTGCGCGACCCCGATTGGGGTAATCGAACTCCCGCTCACCGCCTCGCGCGGCTGCGACGCGCACTCGAGCAAGGAGAGCAGCCATCGGGATCTCCTGACGACCAAGCCACGCGCACGCTGGACGTATTCAAGGCGATCGCCGAGTGCCGCGCGCGCTTTGGGCCGGACGCCCTGGGACCGTACATCATCAGCATGACACAAGGAGCAGACGACGTCCTCGCGGTTCTTCTCCTGGGTCGTTGGGGCGGGCTCGCGCGGACGGGAACCAAGCACATCGCACTGGACGTCGCGCCCCTCTTCGAGACGGTGGCCGACCTCGAAGACGCGCCCGACGTCATAGGTGCACTACTGGACGACCCCTATTACCGCGCCCACCTCGCCGAACGCGGTATGCACCAGGTGGTGATGATCGGGTACTCCGACAGCAACAAGGACGCGGGGATCGGCGCGGCGCGCTGGGCGCTGCAGCGGGCGCAGGCGGCGCTCGTCGAGACGTTGGATCGGTCTGGCGTCGACCTCACCTTCTTTCACGGACGCGGCGGCACAGTCAGCCGCGGCGGCGGCAAGATCGCGAGCGCGATTCTGAGCTCACCCGCGGGATCCGTCCGGGGACGCCTCCGGGTCACGGAACAGGGCGAGGTCATCAACGCGAAGTACGGCCTGCGCGGCATCGCCATGCGAACGCTCGAGCAGACCGTGAGCGCCGTGACGCTCGCGACCGCCCTGCCCCCCCCCCGCGCGCCAGACGCTCGCGAGAGCGGTTGGACCACCATCATGGACGACATCGCTCGCGACAGCCGGGCGGCATACCGCGCTCTGGTCTACGACGACCCGCGCTTCGTGGAGTACTTCCGGCTGGCAACTCCGATCGACGTCATCCAGCGCATGGAAATCGGCAGTCGCCCAGCGTCACGCCTGAACGAGGAGCAGCAGAGCGGCGAGATCGAGCGGCTGCGCGCGATCCCCTGGGTGTTCGCCTGGACTCAGAGCCGTCACCTGCTGCCCGGTTGGTATGGCCTGGGTACGGCGCTCGACCGCGCGGCAGAGCGCTACGGCACGGCGACGCTTAGTGACATCCTCGTCGAGTGGCCTTTTCTGCGGGCGCTCATCGACGACGTCGAGATGGTGCTCGGCACCGCAGATCTCTCCATCGCCGCGCGATACGCGTGCCTCGCCGGCGAGCTCGGCGAACGTTACTTGCCTGTAATTCGGACGGAGTTCGATCGCACCGTGGCCAACGTGCTCGCGTTGAAGCGGGAGAACGCGCTGCTCGACTCCGATCCGGCGCTGCAGCGCTCTATTCTGCTCCGCAATCCATATGTGGACCCGATGAGTCTGCTCCAAGTCGATCTGTTGGAGCGGTGGCGCGCCGACGGGCGCCCAGACAACGACGTGTTTCGGGCGCTGCTGGCAAGTGTACGCGGGATAGCGCAAGGGTTGCAGAGCACGGGTTGAAGGGATTAACGTCGAGCCATGACACAAGCAACGACTCTTGCTGAGCTGAAACAAACGGAGTGGGCCAGTCCCGCTCGCCGCCAACGCACCGTCAAGGACGAGATGCGCGAGAATCTGATCTGCCTGCTCGAAAACGGCTCGATGCTGTTTCCCGGCATCGTGGGCTATGAGGAAACCGTCATTCCGCAGCTCGTCAACGCGATTCTCTCCCGCCACAACTTCATTCTGCTCGGCCTGCGCGGTCAGGCGAAGAGCCGCATCCTGCGCCAGCTCATCACGCTGCTCGACGAAGAGATTCCCATTCTCGCGGGCAGCGAAGTCAACGACGATCCGTTCGAGCCGATCTCCAAGTACGGCCGCGAGCTGCTCGCCGAGCGCGGCGACAAGACGCCGATCGCCTGGCTGGCGCGCGAGCTGCGCTTCGTCGAAAAGTTGGCGACGCCGGACGTCACCATCGCCGACATCATCGGGGACGTCGATCCGATCAAGGCCGCGCGCGGCGGGCACCTGCTGTCCGACGAGCTCACGATGCATTTCGGGCTCTTGCCCCGCGCGAACCGCGCCATCTTCGCGATCAACGAGCTTCCCGATCTCGCGGGCAAGATTCAGGTGGGCTTGTTCAACATCATGCAGGAAGGCGACGTCCAGATCAAAGGTTATCCCGTCCGCCTCAACCTCGATGTGGCGCTCGTCTTCACCGCCAACCCCGAGGACTACACGGCCCGCGGGAAGATCATCACGCCGCTCAAGGACCGGATCGGTTCAGAGATCACGACCCACTACCCGCTCACGGTGGAGCTCGGATCCACGATCACGCGACAGGAAGCGTGGGTCGAGCGCAACGGCGGCGGACGCTCGATTCGCGTTCCCGACTTCATGGCGGAGCTGATCGAGCGAATCGCGTTCGAAGCGCGCGATGACAAACGCGTGGATCGCCGCAGCGGGGTGTCGCAGCGGCTGCCGATCAGCGTTCTCGATAACGTGCTGTCGAATGCCGAGCGCCGCACGATTCTGACGAAAGAGAAGACCGTCGTGCCGCGAATCTCCGACGTGTATGCGGCGCTTCCCGCCATCACCGGCAAGCTCGAGCTCGAGTACGAAGGCGAGCTCCAGGGCGCGGAGACGATCGCCAAGGATTTGATTCGACGCGCGGCGGGGCGGACATTCGAAGGCCGTGTCGGTGGCGCAAACGTGGACGACATCGTTCACTGGTTCGACGAAGGCGGCGCGCTGAAGATCACGCCCGACGAGCGCTCCGAGGCACTCCTCAAGGGGTTTACCGTCGTTCCCGGCTTGCTCGATCTGGTGGATCAGGTCGGTCTCGCCGGCAAGAAAGATCCCGCCACGATGGTTTCGGCGTGCGAATTGGTGCTCGAAGGACTGGTCGCTGAGAAACGCATCGCGCGCAGCGAGGAGCTCGGCTATGTCCGGGCGCGCAGCGAACCGAAGCCTCCATTCAAGGGGCCCGGACCAGGACCCAACCTCTTTACGTAATTCCTTTCACATCCGGGAGTCGCCATGGGAGAGCTTGTCTTTGGGCTTGTACTCCTCGCGGTAGCCTTCTTCCTTCGCCTCGGCGCCGCCACCGTGCGCGGTGAGACTGCCGCCGGCCGGCCGATCAGCGGGACACTCCGTATCCTGAGTTATGTCGCGCTGTTTGTCGGCGTGCTGGTCGTCCTCGGATCGACGTTGGTGGTGATCAACGCGGGCCAAGTCGGCGTGCGCCATGCGTTCGGCTTCGTGGATCCGAAACCGCTGCTGCCGGGCATCCGCGTGGTCACACCCTGGTCATCGGTCGAGCACTTCACGACGCGCGAAGAGCAGTACCCGTTCACCGGCGATCAGGTGGAGGAGATTGCGGCCCTCTCCAGCGAACAGATGGGGATGACCGTGGACGTCGGCATCCGCTGGCAGATCGATCCGCAGCAGGCAGCGCGCATCTACACGGAGATCGGAGACGAGAACCAGATCCACAGCGCCGTCCGCAATGCCATCCGCAAGGGCGTGCGCGACGGCATGGTGCAGTACTCGATCAACGACATCTCCAAGCGCACCAAGATCGCGCAGACCATGGAAGCGCTCGTCGATTCCGCGCTCGTCACCCAGCCGCGCGCCGGCGGGCCGCCATTCCGGATCGCGCAGGTCACGGCGTTCTTCTTGCGGGACCTGCAGCCGCCCGCGCAGGTCGTCCAGGCGATCAACAACAAGATCGCGCAGGAGCAGCAGGTGGAAACCGAGCGTCACCGCGTCGAGGTCGCCCGGTTGCAGGCCGAGCAGCAACGTCTCCTCAACACGACCCTCACGCCGGAAGCGCTGACGCGGCAGTACTTCGACGTGCTGCGTGAGCTGAAGTCGTCGAACAACCTCGTCATTCTCGTGCCCACGCAGGGCGGCATTCCGATGCTCAATATCGGAGATCTCCGACGCAATCTTCGTCAGCCGTAAAGCCGCTCGTCACGATCACGCGGCAGTACGCGTCCGGCGGCTCGGAGATCGGCCGCCTGGTCGTCCGGCGGCTGGGGTGGACGCTGATCGACAACGAGTTCGTCGATCAGGTGGCGCGCTTCGCGGGCCTGTCCCCGGACGAAGTCGCGCGTCGCGAAGAGCGCGCGCCGGGTCTCCTGGAGCGGCTGGCACGCACACTGGCCGTCGCGTCCCCGGAGATGTTCGTCAGCACCGGCGGGTCACCGCCCCTCGTCGAGACTGAGGAGCAGACCATCGTCAAGATGACCGAGCGTGTCATCACGGAGGCGGCGAACGAGGGGCGAGTGGTGCTTGTCGGACGCGGTGCGCAGGCAATCCTGGCGATGCGACCGAACGCGCTGCACGTCTACGTGATCGCATCGAAAGCGTTCCGGAAGAAGGTCGCCGTCGAGAGACTGGGCGTCGATCCCGCGAATGCCGCGAAACTGATGGAAGAGACCGATCGGCAGCGCGATGAGTACGTCGAGACGCATTACGGGCGCGATCGGCAGGACCTTACACAGTATGACATCGTGTTGAACGCGGAGCGGCTGGGGTTCGACGGTGCAGCCGAGCTCATTGTCGCCGAGGTAAAGCGACGCGGCTGGAATTAGGCTTGGCGTAGCTCCGGCACGCGGATCGCAGTAATGACGACGGCCAGCGCGACAATCGCTCCACCCGCCGCGAGCGTGTGCGGGACTCCCACGTGCTCGGCCACGAGCCCGAATATGAACGCGCCGAACGGCGCCATCCCCACGAACACAAAAGAATAGAACCCCATGATGCGGCCGCGCAGATGATCGGGCGCGGCGGTCTGGAGCAGCGTGTTCGTGATCGAGTTATTCACGATCATGGCGCACCCCGCGAGCGCGAGCAGCACCATGGACAGGACCAGCGAGCGGGACGCCGAGAAGAGGATGAGGAGGATCCCGAATGCGGTCCCTCCCACCAACATCAGACGCCCGCGCGCGCGAATGCGCGCCGATGCGAGTGCGATCCCCAGTGCCCCAATGACGGCGCCAATGCCGATGGACGACGTGAGCGCGCCGTAGCCGGCTGCGCCACGATGCAACACATCGCGTGCAAAGACCGGCATCATTGCGATGTAGGGAAAGCCAAAGACGCTCAAAATCGCTGTCTGTATCATCAGCGAGCGGATGCGCCGGTCAGCGCGCAAGAAGGTCAGTACCTCGCGGAAACCGCTCCAGGTCGATGTCGTCTTCTGCGGCCGGATCGTCGCGGGTAGGCGCATCATCAGCAGGCCCGCGATGACCGCGATGTAGCTCAGGCCATTCAGGAAATAACACCACGCGATGCCCAACGCGCCGATCAGAAAGCCGGCGATGGCTGGCCCGATCACGCGCGCGCCGTTGAAGAGCGATGAATTCAGCGCGATCGCGTTCATCAAGTCGTCTTTGCCGACCATGTCGACGATGAACGACTGCCGCATCGGGATATCGAACCCGCTCGCGATGCCGAGGACGGTCGCCAGGACCAGCACCTGCCAGACGGCGATGACGCCGGTCCAGACGAGGATGGCGACGGTGAACGCCTCGATCATGAAGGCGAGCTGCATGAAGATGATGACGCGACGCTTGTCGACGCGATCGGCGACCACGCCAGCGTAGAGGCTGAACAGCAAGACGCCGAGTGAGCTGAGGGCCGCGGTGAGACCGACGTAGAACGGCGAGTTGGTCAGCGTGAGGATCAACCACCCCTCGCCGACGTTCTGCATCCACGTGCCGACGAGGGAGATGCCCTGACCGATGAAGAAGAGACGGAAGTTGCGGTGGGCGAGGGCCCCGAACCCGTAGCGTCGGGCTCCCCCCCCGCTGGCGGCCAAGGTCATTGCGTGAAAGGTCGCGAGCGCATGACATTGTGGGTAGAGACATGAAATACACGACCTACAGCCGCTACGTCCCCGGTCTGCTCGAGACGCTCAACCTCCAGGCGCTGCTCGATCAGCTCGCGGACTTCCTGTTGCAATCCGGGTTCGCCGGCGGCCCGTACTCGCATCCGTTCTGGGGCGAGTTCGGCGAGGAAGATCCCGACCGCTCACTCGACGCCCTCCGCCAGGCGATTCTCCAAGCGCTCATGGACTCGGGCCAGCTCACGCAGGACATGCTCAATGTCCTGCGCGGCGACTCGACCGGCGACGCGCAGAAAGACGCGGAGCTGCAGAAACAGCTCGCCGAGCTGCTCGATCAGATCGTGCAGAAGCTGATTGAAGAGGGATATCTGAATCTGCAGCAGGCCCCGAAGATGCCCGGCGCGCAGCAGCCGGTGCTCGGCCCCGGCGGCATGGCCAAGGAAGCCGCGCAGCAGGTCCAGTTCAACCTCACCGACAAAGGCATCGATTTTCTTGGCTATCGAACCCTGAAGCATTTGTTGGGGAGCATCGGCAAATCGAGCTTCGGCGCGCACGAGACGGAGCACCTGGCAACCGGCGTCGAGGCCGAAGCGGCGAGTAAGCGTTACGAGTACGGCGACACGCTGAACCTCGACGTCAATGCGACGCTATCGCACGCCTTGAAGCGCGAAGGCCTGGGTGTCCCGATCAATCTCGAGTACGACGATTTGATGGTGTATCAGGCGGAATACCGCTCGTCTTCCGCGACGGTGCTGATGCTCGACTGCTCGCACTCGATGATTCTGTACGGCGAGGATCGCTTCACACCGGCGAAAAAGGTCGCGCTCGCGCTCACGCACCTGATTCGCACGCAGTTCCCCGGTGACACACTGCGCGTCGTGCTCTTCCATGACACCGCCGAGGAGATTCCGATCGGCCAGTTGGCGCACGCGCAGGTGGGGCCGTATCACACGAACACGACGGAAGGGCTGAAACTGGCGCGACGCATTCTGATGGGGCAGCGCAAGGACATGCGGCAGATCATCATGATCACCGATGGGAAGCCATCGGCGCTGACCCAGCCCGACGGGCGGATCTATGTGAACTCGATGGGCCTGGACCCGCACATCCTCCAGGCGACCTACCGCGAAGTCGCGCTGTGCCGCCGGAGCGGCATCCTGATCAACACGTTCATGCTCGCGCGCGACCGCAGCCTGGTCGAGTTCGTGAAGAAGGTGTCCGCGATCTGCCGGGGGAAAGCCTATTTCACGAACACGATGACGCTGGGCCAGTTCATTTTGATGGACTTCATGAGAAGGAAGACCCGGCGCGTCAGCTAGCGCTTCTTTGCAGCGCCCCCCCCCCGCCGTTCAGGCTCCGGGGGACCCGGGTCCTCCGCGACGATCACGCTCTGCGCCAACGCACTCCCACCCAGCGCCGCCTCGCCGCCGAAATACGCTTCCTCGCCATGTTCACTGAGATCGAGCCCCAGCATCTCGTCCGCGATCCTGGCGCGTGTACCCAGTGTGGCGCGGACGATCGCGAGAATCACGACGGTGCCGACCGCCGCAATGATTACCGCCGCTAAGACCGCATACAGCTGCACGAGCATCTGCCCCGGGTTTCCATAGAACAGGCCGTTCGCCGCGCCCGGATTCGCGAGCTTCGTCGCAAAGACGCCCGTCAGCAATGCGCCGGCAATGCCGGCCAGACCGTGGCAGGAAAACACGTCGAGTGAATCATCGAGCCGGCTTCTCGAGCGGCGCTGCATCGCGAAGTAGCTGATCAGCACGCAGATCACGCCGATGGCAAGCGATGCCGGTGGCGTCACGTAACCAGCGGCTGGCGTGATTCCCACCAATCCCACGACCGCACCCGTCGCAGCGCCGACAGCGGTGATCTTCCCAGTCCGGGTTGAATCGAGGACCGCCCAGGTCAGCACCGCAGCGGCGGCCGCCGCGTTCGTGTTCACGAATGCCAGCGCCGCGAGTCCGTTGGCCGCCAGCGCCGAGCCGGCGTTGAAACCGAACCAGCCGAACCACAACAACCCCGCGCCGATGAGGACCAGCGGCACGTTGTGCGGCGATATCGGCACTCTGCGGTAGTCGCGCCGCGGTCCGAGGAACCAGGCGGCGACGAGCGCCGATACGCCGGCGCTCACGTGCACCACCGTCCCTCCCGCGAAATCGAGCGCGCCCATCTTCTGCAGCCAGCCACCGGCGCCCCAGACCCAATGGGCCAACGGAGCGTACACGAACGTCGACCAGAGCACGAGAAATGCGAGGTACGCGCGGAACCGCATCCGCTCGACGATGGCGCCGGAGATCAGCGCGGGCGTGATGACGGCGAACATGGCCTGATAGACCGCGTGTGCCTGCTGCGGAATCGTGGCCGCGTATGCCGGATTCGGTTCGGCGCCGACGCCGCGCAGCGCGACCCACGCGAGCCCGCCCAGCCATCCCGATCCCGGCGCGAACGCGAGCGAATAGCCGATCAGCACCCACTGCACGCCGATCACGCCCATGGCGACGATGCTCATCATCATCGTGTTGAGGGAATTCTTGGAACGAACGAGCCCGCTGTAGAAACAGGCGAGCCCGACCGTCATCAGCAGAACCAGGGCGCTCGAGGCGAGCACCCACGCGGTATCGCCGGCGGAAATCGCCGGCGTTTGGGTCATTCTGTGTCGGCGGCGCGCAACGCCGCCTGCTGCACCTCATCGGCGTTCACGGCCGTGAGCGCCTCATTGTTCTGTTCGCCGGTACGAATGCGAATCACGCGCTCGATCGGCTGCACGAAGATCTTGCCGTCGCCCACTTCCCCGGTGCGCGCGGACGAGAGAATCGCATCGATGCAGGGCTGCACGAACGGCTCCGAGCAGACCATTTCGATCTTGACCTTCTCGTGGAACTCCATGACGAGCGTGGTGCCGCGATATTGGCTCACGATCTCGTGCTCGCCGCCGTGCCCGCTCACCCGGCTCAACGTGATGCCCGTGATGCCGGCGCGAAACAGCGCCGCCTTCACCTCGGGCAGGCGCTCCGGTCGCACGATGGTGGTGATCAGCTTCATTGCTTTCCTCCCGTCCTTCCGGTCGATTGATCCCGCGTCCGCGATTCGTAGACGATGCGTGACAGATCGCGCACCAGCGCGTAGGCATCGTCGCTCTTCGGAATGCCGCCGGTCAGCACCACCAACACGTAGCGGCCCCCGCCCCCCGCGGGCTCGACCAGCGCCGCGTCGTGATAGACAACCTGGTCGATCCATCCCGTCTTGTGATAGACGCGCGTTCCCGCCGGCAGCCCCGCCGGAATTCCCTCCTTGAACTGTTGCCGGCCGAGGATGGCGAGCATCTCGCGACATGATGTGGCAGACGCCGCCCGGTTCTCCGCGATCGCCGCCAGTAGCACACCCAGATCGCGCGCCGTGGTCGTGTTGTTCAGGCCGGCACGATACGCCTTGCCGTCTTCGACGCCGCGCAGCACCAGGATGGAATCGGCTCCCAGCGCATGGGCGGTGGCGTTGGCGCGCGGCGGGCCGACGCGTGTGATGAGCAGGTTCGTCGCGAGATTGCTCGACACCGTTTCCATCAGCTCGATGAGCGCGCGAATCGAGATCCGCTGCCCGACGCGCTGGTACAGTGAGGAATCGGAGTCGTCCGTCAAATCGAGTTGGTATGGCGAGCTGTCGACGATCGAGCGAAAGGTGTTGGTGACGGTGAGCGAGTCGTCGAGCGACAGGAGTCCCGCGTCGCGGTCGCGGAACAGCTGGATCATGACCGGTACTTTCATCGTGCTCGCGGCGTGGAACCGCACTGCTGAGCCCACGGTTAGCGAGTCGCGGCCCGCGAGGTCGCGATAGTATACGCCGACTGCGCGCGCCGGCACCTTGGCAATCCGCGCAGCCACGCGCATTCGCAGCGTGCTATCAGATACTTGAGTCGCAATCAGCAAGAGTGAGAGTGTGAGCAGCGGCATACTTGCGAAATAAGATACCCTATAGATTCCAACCCGTGAGCGAATTCGTCTTCGGCACCCACAACGCCGCCTTCGTCCAGGCGATGTACGAGGACTACCTCCGCGATCCGTCGTCTGTCGGCCCCGAGTGGCGGGAATTATTCGATAACGGGAAGCTCGCGGAGCTCCCAGTCATTCCCGCAGATCGGTCCGCAACTCCTCGGGAAGAGGGAAGCGGGAAGGGGGAAGGGGAAGTCGCCGCGCCACGCAGTACCCTTCCCCCTTCCCCCGTCTCTCTTCCTCGCGGCGCGACTCCGATCACCGGCCCCGCCGCCCGGCTCGTTGCCAACATGACCGAGTCGCTAACGGTCCCAACGGCGACCTCCTTCCGCGACATCCCGGCAACGAACCTCGACGCGCGTCGCAAAGCGCTCAATACCCAGCTCGCGGCAAGCGGTAAGAAGATCTCGTTCACACACCTGATCGGCTACGCGATCGTGCAGGCGGCGAAGCGGTTCCCCGTCATGACGCACGCGTTCCAGGAAATCGACGGCAAACCCCATCGCGTCGACCCGGGCGCCATCGGACTCGGCCTCGCCGTGGACGTCGAGAAGAAGGACGGCAGCCGGGCGCTTCTCGTACCCGTGATCAAGCACGCCGAGTCGATGGACTTCGCGGCGTTCCACGCGGCGTACGAAATGCTCGTCGAGAAGGCGCGCAGCAACCGGCTCCTGCCCGACGACTTCGCTGGTGGAACGATTCAGCTGACGAATCCCGGTACGTTGGGCACCGTCGCGTCGGTGCCGCGCCTCATGAAGGGCCAAGGCTCGATCATCGCGACCGGCACCATCCGCGAGATCACCGGGGGGGGCACGAAGATCATCACAATCACGAGCACGTACGATCACCGGATCATTCAGGGCGCGGAGTCGGGGATGTTTCTGCGAACTCTCGATTCGCTCTTGCAGGGCGAGGAGCGGTTTTACGAGGGGGTGGCGGAGAGCCTGGCGAAAGGGGAAGGGGGAAGCGGGAAGGGGGAAGGGTATACGGCGCCTCCTGCGACTGCTGCACCTCTGCGCAGTACCCTTCCCCCTTCCGCCGTCCCCCCTCCCCAACCGGAGTCGGTGAGTGTCGAGGATCTCAAAGATGTAGCTGCAGCCTATGCGCTCGTCCGAGCCCATAGGAACTTCGGCCACCTCGCCGCCCATCTCGATCCCCTCGGCAGCGAGCCGCCCGGCGATCCGTCCCTCGACATCGGCCGGTTGGGACTCACGCCGGAGATCATGGCGCGAATTCCCGCCGACGTGCTCCGCATCTATGTGCCGGGCAAGACACTCGCGGAGGCGCTGCCGTACCTCCAGGCGACCTACTGCGGCACGATCGCCTATGAGGTCGAGCACATCGGGAGTCACGAGGAGCGCCTGTGGCTCAGGCAAGTGATCGAATCGGGCCAGCATCGGCGCCCGCTCTCAGCCGATGGAAAGAAGCAGCTGCTGGCGCGGCTGACCGCGGTCGACACGCTCGAGCGCTTCCTGCACAAGGCCTACCTCGGCCAGAAGCGCTTCTCGATCGAAGGGCTCGACATGACGGTGCCGATGATCGATTTCACGCTCGAGCTCGCCGCGGCGCACGGTACGCGCCAGGCGACCATCGGTATGGCGCACCGGGGGCGGCTCAACGTGCTGGCGCACGTCGTGAACGTTCCGTACGAAACGATCCTCGCGGAGTTCGAGGGAGGCCGCCGCGAGGAGACGGCTGAATCGGAAGGGTGGAACGCCGGCACCGGTGATGTGAAGTATCACCACGGCGCTGAAGGGGTGTACCACACGGCCAGCGGCAAGGACATCGCCGTGATGGTGTCGGCCAATCCCAGCCATTTGGAATCGGTGAATCCGGTCGTCGAGGGACGGGCCCGCGCGAACCAAACGAATCGGAGCGGCGCGGCGGGGCAACTCGACGTGAACGTCGCGCTCCCGGTCTTGCTGCACGGCGACGCCGCGTTCGCGGGCCAGGGCGTGGTCGCCGAGACCTTCAATCTCGCGCGCCTCCCCGGCTACACGACCGGCGGCACCTTCCATCTGATCCTCAACAATCAGATCGGCTTCACCACGGAACCCCGTGAAGGCCGTTCGACCGATTACTCGAGCGATCTCGCCAAAGGCTTCGATGCGCCGATCGTGCACGTGAACGCCGACGATCCGGAAGCGTGTCTCGCGGCTGTGCGGCTCGCGATGATGTACCGCGAGAAATTCCATGGCGACGTCGTGATCGACCTGGTGGGCTATCGCCGGTACGGTCACAACGAGGCCGATGAGCCGGCCTACACGCAGCCGATGATGTACGAACGGATCAAGCAGACCCCGTCGGTCCGTCAGAAGTACGCCGCGCAGCTCGCGCAGGAAGGCGTCGTCCCCGCCGCTCAAGCGGATGCGGACGCGGACGCCGCGTATCAGCGGCTCGCGGCCGTGCAGCAGGCGGTGAAGTCAGGACAACGCGCCGAGGAGCCGCAGCGCATCCAGCGCGAGAGCGCGCCCGAGCCCGCCACTGCCGTCGACGGCGAGACCTTGAAACGGCTCAACGAGCAGCTGCTCGCGGTGCCCGACGGCTTCGCGACGCATCCCAAGCTTCAGAAGCAGCTCGAGCGGCGTCGTGACATGCTCATGTCCAAAGACGGGATCGAATGGGCCCACGCGGAGTCGTTGGCGTTCGCCTCGCTGCTGATCGAGGGAACGCCGATCCGGTTGACCGGGCAGGACACCGAGCGCGGCACGTTCAGTCAGCGACATCTCGTGCTCCACGACGTGCACACCGGCGCGCGACATACGCCGATTCAGAACCTGCCCGACGGCCGGGCGTCGTTCGAGCTGCACAACAGCCCGCTCTCGGAATACGCCTGCCTCGGCTTCGAGTATGGCTATGCGGTCGAAGCGCAGGATGCGCTGGTGCTGTGGGAGGCACAGTTCGGCGACTTCGCGAACGGCGCTGAAGTCATCATCGATCAGTTCTTGATCGCGGGGTTGGCGAAGTGGGGCGAGACGTCGCGGCTGTCGCTGCTGCTGCCGCACGGCTACGAAGGGCAGGGCCCGGAGCACTCGAGCGCGCGCCTCGAGCGGTTTCTCGCGCTGGGCGCGGAAGGGAACATTCGCGTCGCGAACTGCACCACGCCGGCGCAATACTTCCATCTCCTGCGGCGGCAGGCGCGGCACACGGAGATCCGGCCGCTCGTCCTGATGACGCCCAAGAGTTTGCTGCGGTTGCCTGCCGCATCGTCGCAGCTCGACGATCTCGTATTGGGGCAGTTCAGGACTGTGCTTTGGGATCGCGACCGGACGTGGCCCGAGAAAGTCACGCGGTTGCTGCTGTGCAGCGGCAAGATTTACTACGACATCATCGCTTCGCCACGCCGCACTGAGACGCCACACGTGAAAATCGGGCGGCTGGAGCTGCTCTATCCCTTCCCCGGCACGGAGATCGGAGAATACGCGCGCCGCTATCCGAATCTCAAAGAGGTCGTCTGGGTGCAGGAAGAGCCGCGCAACATGGGCGCGCGCAAGTTCGTGCTGCCGAAGATTCGCGACGCGCTGCCGCAGTCCGTCGCGCTCCTCGATGTGTCGCGCCCGGAGCGCTCGAGTCCCGCCGAAGGCTATCCCGCCGCCCACAAGGCAGAGCAGGAGCGCATCGTCTCAGCCGCCTACGGCTCGTAACAGTTGAACACGTTTGCGATCGTGCGGTACGTCGTATTTGGCGTCGTCGCGCTCGCGGCACTCGCCGCCCTGGGCTCCTGGCTCGTGCGCACTCGCCGCATCTCGCCCTTCACCGCACTGGGACGCGGGCTGCGGTCGGTCACCGATCCCGTTCTCCGACCCGTGGAACGGCGACTCGTGCGCATGGGTGGCAATCCGGCGCACGCCGGTGGCTGGCTCATTGTGCTGGCGGCCATCGCCGGCATCGTGCTGTTGTCGTTGATAGGCTGGTTCTTGGGGTCGTTTCAGACGGTCAACATCGCGGCGCACTCCGGTACACGCGCGACGCTCGCGTTGCTGATCGAGATTCTCTACCGCATCCTGATGTATGCGCTGATCGTGCGCGTGATTGCCGCGTGGTTCGGAATGTTTCGCTATTCGCGCTGGATCCGGCCCGCGTACATCCTCACCGACTGGATCGTCGAGCCGATTCGACGCGTCGTACCGGCACTCGGCGCGTTCGACGTGAGCCCGATCGTGGCGTGGCTGGCGCTCATGTTGTTGCGGCAGATCCTTCTCTCGATCCTGAGGTCCTGATGAAGCTTCTCAAGACACTTGTCAGTTTCGTCGTCGGAACGGTCGCCGGCGCGCTCGGCAGCAAGCTGTTTGGACCGTTCGGCGGCGTGCTCGGCTTCATTGCCGGGGGTGTGGCTGCGTGGTGGGTGGCCCAAAGAATTGGGCTGTTCGAATGATCAATGATCATTGATCAGTGAACATTCTTTAGCCGCTCGTTGACGCGCTGTTGCGTGTCGGGGAAATCGCGGGCGAGCTGCTCGAGCGTAGCGCGCGCGGAGTCAGGCTTTCCAGTTGCGACATAGGCGTCCGCCTTCAGGAAACCATACCGCAAACGTAGCCGCCGATCGTCGGGCGCGACGGTCAGTCGAGTCAGGGCGACGAGCGCGGCTCGCCCATCGTTCCTGTCGTGCACCAGCGATTCGATCGCCAGAAACCGCACGGTCGTATCGTTCGGATTGCGGCGCTCGAGCTCCCTGAACAGCTCAGCCGCTCGGGCGCTGTCGTGGCGCGCGCGCGCGGCCTGAGCCGCCTGATACAAACCGGCGAGATAGAGCCGGCTGACGTCCGCCGTGTCGCCTGATCGCGTGCCCACGCCGCCGGCATAGCTGTACACGAGATCGCCGCCGCGATCGGCCGTTTTCATCAGGGCGGCCACGCCGAAGACGCCTACGACTGCAGAGCCCCACAGCGCGACGCGCGCCATTGGTACGCTGCGCTTCGCGGCGACGAGCGCCACGATCTCCAACAGCGCGACGACCAGGAAGACGTTGCGTGCCCAGTGGCCCGCGTCCTCATGGTCCATGACTGCCTGTCGGACGCCGGGGATCCGCTCGACCGGCCCGTGCGCATCGAGTCCCCGAACGCACGGCGAGGAGTGCGGCAACCGTGCCGGCAAGTATCAAGGTCGCGGCCGCCGGTCCGGCGAAAGCAACGCGCCCGGTGAGGGAGATCCACCGGAAGATCACGCCCACGACGAGGAGCGCGATCGCGAAATGGACGATGATCGGGTGGTACGAGCCGATATTGGGCATATCGGAATGTCCAATGATCAACGAACAATGTCCAATGACCATTGATCATTGGACATTGATTATTCGCGAACGACGCTCCGGTTATCGGGGCCGAACGGCATCGCGCACGATGTCGTCCACGGCAAACTTGATGAACTCCGCGCGCTTATCATGCCGGCGCTGCGTCTCGGCGCGCACGTCCGCGAGGCGTCGCTCGATATCCGCAATCTCCAGACCCCTGAGCTTGTCCTCCAGATCGAAGTGCTGCGAGATGAGCGCCTCGATCTGCGTGCGCAGCGCCTGGCGCTGCGCCTCGGTCGCCGTGCGATAGGCTCGTTGCCGGGCGCGGGCGTTCGCCTCGAGCCCAAACATCTTGCCGACCAGCTGGGCGCGGACGCTATCGCGCTGATTGAGCTTCTGCACCATGTCGAACTGCACCGTCAATTGCGCTACCTCCATCCAATACTGATCCGCCCCGGATGGGCTCGCGATCGGCGTACCGTCCACCACTAGGGTCGGCTGATTATTGGCAGCGTTGGCCTGCTGTCTGAGACTATCGAGCCCCGCTACACGATCCGGCGCGACGAACATCAGAAATGCGCGAGCGGCGGCTTCTGCTTCCCGCGGCCGCTGTTGCATGATCTGCTGCACCTGCATCTGCATTGCTTGTGGGTTGGGCATTTCCTGAGCCGCGCCCGACGAGGCCGCCAAGAGCCCAAACACACCAACCAGAGCACTAATTCGGCAGGCCATAGTACCGCTCCCGTTCGAGTCGAGTGAGTTGTGCGTCGATATCCAGCATCGCCTTACCGCCGGTCACATATCCGGCCGTCCCCGACCACGTCGTCGTTGGCGTCCAGCGTTCGGTCGGGTCACGAGACGGTCCCGACTTGGTGATCACCACCCCCGCGACCACTGCCGCCGCCGCGAGCGCGAGTGTGGCCCAGACCATCGCGTGTTGACGTCGCGCCGGCACTACAAGGTCCAGCGCTGCGCGACCGCGCTCGAACTGTGCAAGCTTCTCCTGGCACGCGCGACACGCAGCCGCGTGAGAGTCGATTTCCGCGGCTCGCGGGTCAGGGAGCTCGCCATACGCGAGGAGCAGCAGCTCGTCTTCGGTCGGATGATTCATCGATAGTTCTCCAGTGCCGTGCTGATTCGAGCGAGCGCCGAGCGCATTTGCGTGAGCACCGTCCCGAGCGGCCGGCCCAGCCGGTCGGCGATCGCTTGAAACGTCAGTCCACCGTGTTGTCGCAACTCCACGACTTCACGCTGCGGCGTCGGCAGCTCGCTCACAGCATGACGGACTGCTGCTCGGAGCTCGCGCTCCAGCAGGCGGGCGTCGGCGGCTGCGGCCGTTGCTGGCTCATCGGACTGCATGGCCAGCGCAGCGCGGCGGTGCACCAGCTCGCGCCGCAAGTGGTCGTGCCACACGTTCGCCGCGATCCGGAACAGGTAGCCCCGGACATTGCCGTTGAGTGTCAGTCGCGGGCTCGCCGTAACCAGGCGCGCCGCCACTTCTTGCAGCAACTCGGCGGCCAACTCAGGGTCGCGGCAGCGAGCGCCCAGGAAGTTGCGGAGCGCCGGTGCGTGCTGTGCTAAGAGCTGATCAGGCGCGATCTTGCTCATGTTCTTATAAGAGTACGCTTGACCCTGGCTATTATTTTCCGGTGCCGCTACGTTGAGCAGAGACAACCGATTCGTGGCGATTTGCGGCGTATTGCGGCCACGTTAAACAACCGCTAAAAAGCCAGACCCCGTACCGGGCGTTGGCCTTGGGCGGGGATTTCTTTTGGGACGACACGCAACCGATGCCTACTGACTTCCGATCTCTCATTGCCGACGGCCGCGTCCACGTCTTCGACGGGGCGATGGGCACGATGCTGTACGGCAAGGGCTTCTTCCTGAACGTCTGCTATGACGAGCTGAACCTGAAGCAACCGCGGCTCGTGCAGGAAGTGCACGCGGAGTACGTGCGCGCGGGCGCGGAGATCCTGGAGACCAATACCTTCGGCGCCAATCCGCTGAAGCTCAACAGCTACGGTCTCGCCGACGACACCGAGAAGATCAACCGCACCGCCGCCGAGCTGGCGCGCGCCGCTGCGGGAGGCCGCGCAAGCGTGGTCGGCGCGATCGGCCCACTCGGCATTCGCATCGAGCCGTTCGGCCCGACCTCGCAAGCCGAAGCGCAAGCGCTGTTCGCCCGGCAGGTGCAGGGCCTGCTTGCCGGCCGCGTGGACGGCTTCGTGCTCGAGACGTTCAGCGACATGCAGGAAATGCACGCGGCGCTGAACGCCGTGCGCGCCGCAACCGATCTGCCCGTCGTCTGCCAGATGACGATCGGCACCGATGGCCTGACGTACTACGGCACCGATCCCGAGACCTTCACCAAGCAGCTCACGGCGTGGGGCGCGGATGTGATCGGTGTGAACTGCTCCGTCGGGCCGGCGGGCGTGCTCGAGGCCGTCGAAAAGATGGTGAAGGCGACGGACAAGCCGATCTCGGCGCAGCCCAATGCCGGTCTGCCCAAGGATGTGGGCGACCGCAAGATCTATCTCGCGTCTCCCGAGTACATGGCGAGCTACGCGCGGCGCATGATCGAAGCGGGCGCGCGCTTCGTCGGCGGCTGTTGCGGCTCGACGCCGGAACACATCAAGAAGATCCGCGACTACGTCGCCAGCGTGGTGCCGCGGCAGCCGAGCGTCGTCGTCTCGCGCGCGCAGGTGAAGGCGCCTGAGGGAGTGACGGCGACCCCGCTCGCCTTGAAATCCGGCTGGGGCAATAAGCTCGCGCGCGGTGAGCTGGTGACGAGCGTCGAGATCGTGCCGCCCAAGGGTGTGGATCCGACGCCGATGCTGGCGCAGTGTCGCGCGCTGAAAGCCGCCGGTGTGGATGCGGTGAACGTGCCCGATGGCCCACGCGCGCAAAGTCGCATGGGGGTACTGCCATCGGCGCTGCTGATCGAGCGCGAGGTGGGCATCGAGACCGTGATTCACTACTGCTGCCGCGACCGCAACCTGCTCGGCATGCTGTCGGACATCATCGGCGCACACGCCGCGGGGTTGCGCAACATTCTCATCATCACGGGCGATCCGCCGAAGATGGGGCCCTATCCCGAAGCGACCGCGGTGTTCGACATCGATTCGATCGGCTTGACGAACCTCGTCTATCGATTGAACCAGGGCCTCGATCCCGGCAACAATCCGCTCGGCGGCGCCACGAAGTGGGCGATCGGTGTCGGCGTGAATCCCGGTGCCGGCGACCAGGATCGCGAGCTGTCGCGGTTCGCGTGGAAGGTGGATGCGGGGGCGGAATTCGCTGTGACGCAGCCGGTGTTCGACGTGCGCCAGCTCGAGGCATTTCTCCAGCGCGTCGATCAGTTCAAGCTGCCCATCGTCGCCGGGGTCTGGCCGCTCATTTCCCTGCGCAACGCCGAGTTTCTCGCGAACGAAGTCCCCGGCGTGTCGGTGCCCGAGGAGGTGCTCCAGCGCATGAGGAAGGCGCAGGAGCAAGGGAAGGAAGCGGCGCTCGCGGAGGGCGTCACCATCGCGCGTGAGATGTTCACGCGGGTCAAGCAAATGGTGCAGGGGGTTCAGGTGAGCGCGCCGTTCGGCCGGGTCGAGGTGGCGCTGCAAGTGTTCCAGTAGATAGGATCCGGCTATGCCGGAGCTTCCCGACATCACGATCTACCTCGAGGCGCTGGCCCCGCGAATCGTGGGCCAGCCACTCGAACGCGTGCGCATCACGAGTCCTTCCCTGCTCCGCACCGTCGACCCGCCGCTGGCCGCGGCAGAAGGCCGGAAGGTCGTCGGACTCAAACGCATCGGGAAGCGCATCGTGTGGGAGATGGAAGGGGGAATGTTCCTCGTCTTCCACCTGATGATTGCGGGACGCTTCAAGTGGCGGCCGGGAGGCACCAGCCCGCCCGCCAGAGTCGGGCTCGCTTCCTTCGATTTTCCAACCGGCACGTTGCTCCTCACCGAGGCGAGCCCGAAGCACCGCGCATCGCTGCACGTGGTGGAGGGTGAAGCCGCGCTCGCGGCGCACGATCCCGGCGGTCTCGACGTGCTGGCCGCCGATCTCGATGCCTTCCGCACCCGGCTGCAATCGGAGTCCCACACGCTGAAGCGCGCGCTCACCGATCCCCATCTGTTCGACGGCATCGGCAACTGGCTGTCTGATGAGATTCTGCACGCGGCCAAGCTTTCGCTGTTTCAGCTCGCCGGAAAATTGACTGACGAAGAAATCGCGCGGCTGTACGAGGCAACACAGAAGACAACACGCTCTTGGATCGAGAAGCTGCGCGCCGAGACCGCAGGGGGCACGAAATTCCCCGAAAAAGTGAGCGCGTTCAAGGAAGGAATGGCGGTGCACGGACGCTACAAGCAGCCCTGCCCGGTGTGCGGCTCGCCCGTACAACGCATTCGCTACGCCGACAATGAGGCGAACTACTGCGCGACGTGTCAGACGGGCGGTCGAGTGCTGGCCGATCGCTCGCTTTCACGACTGCTCAAGGCCGACTGGCCCCGCTCGCTGGAAGAATGGGAGGCGAAGCTGGGCCGATGATCCGACGCGCATCGACGAAAGACGCCCCAGCGGTCGGGCACATTCACGTCGAGTCGTGGAGCGTCGCCTACCGCGGCATCATGCCGGATGATGTCATCGCGAAGACCGACCTTACCTATCGCACCCGTTTCTGGTCCGAACGCATCGCCGATCGCGAGTGGCCGGTGTTCCTGATCGAGGAAGCAGGCCAAGCCCTCGCGTTTTGTCAGATGATTCCGTCGCGAGATCTCGATGACGATCCCAAACGCGTCGGCCACATCACGTCACTGCATGTGCTGCCGTACTTGCGCGGTCGCGGCTACGGCCGCGCGCTGGTGGATCACGTGCTCGATGAGTTTCGGCGCCGCGGATTTGCGGAAGTGACGCTCTGGGTGCTCGAAGAGAACAGGAGCGCGCGGCGGTTCTACGAGAAGCATGGGTTTGACCTGGACGGGGGGAAACGGACCTATCCAACGACACAGGTCCCGGAGGTGAGATATCGAAGGATCCTTTAGCGGGTGTGTTAACCCCGGGCTGCCAGCCCGGGGTTAACAAACGCTGGCCGGGTCCGGACTTCCTCTCATTAGCGCCCTTGCACAAACTTCTCATTCCTCTCGAACCGACCAGGAGTCGCATCGTGAGACGCGTCCTGCCCGCGCTATTTGTTGCCGTCCTCGCTCCAGCTGTCGCGCTTACCCAAGGTCCACCGCAGCCGTCGGGTTTCATAGTCGAGAATTCTGTTCTGCGCCGCATCTGGGCGATCGAGACCGACAGCTCTGCGCTCCCACATCTCGCGCAGGTGCTCTTTGATTCCCTCGGACCGCGCCTGACCGCATCGCCTGGAATGACCGCCGCCCAAAACTGGCTGGTGGCCACGTACACGGCGTGGGGCATTCCGGTGCGCAAGGAGCAGTATGGGACGTGGCGCAGTTGGCGTCGCGCCAAGACGCATCTCGATCTCGTGGCGCCGCGCACGCGCACCCTGGAGGCGACGATGCTCGCCTGGAGCCCGCCGACGCCCCGCGCGCGGCCGGTACGCGCGCCCGTCGTCATTCTTCCCGACGTCGCCGACAGCTCGGCCTTCGTCGCGTGGTTGCCGCAGGCAAAGGGAAAGTTCGTGCTCATCTCATTCCCTCAACCAACGTGCCGACCGGACGACAGCTGGGAGAAGTGGGCCACGCAGACGACGGCCGATTCGCTCAAAGCACGCCGTACCGTCGCGCAACAGACGTGGCAACAACGCGTGCAGCGGACTGGCTATTCAGGAACGGGAGTAAACGGAGCCGCCGCACTCTCGCGACGGCTCGAGGAGGCGGGCGCCGCGGGAATTATCGGCAGCTTCTGGTCCCAGGGCTGGGGCGTGCAGAAAATCTTCGCGGCGCAGACCGACCGCGCGCCTGTCATCGACGTCGCCTGCGAGGATTACGGTCTACTCTTTCGTCTCGCCGACAACAAACAAGCCCCGGTCATCGAGTTGACCGCGGAGTCGCAGGCGTTGGGCGAGGTTCCGGTGTTCAACGTTGTCGCGGAAATGAAAGGCGCGCAGCTGCCCAATGAGTATGTGATGTTGTCCGCACACTTCGACTCGTGGGACGGCGGCTCGGGCGCGACGGACAACGGTACGGGAACGATTACGATGATCGAGGCGATGCGAATTCTGAAGCAGGTCTATCCCAATCCGCGGCGCACGATTCTCGTCGGTCACTGGAGCGGCGAGGAACAGGGCCTCAACGGCTCGCGTGGCTTCGTACAGGATCATTCCGAGATCCTCGCGGGACTGCAGGCTTTGTTCAACCAGGATAACGGAACGGGCCGGATCGAGAACATGAGCGCATCCGGTTTCCCGGATGCAGCGGCCAACCTGGCGCGCTACCTCGCGCGCGTGCCGGCCGATATCACGCGCAATATCAAGTTCGGTTTTCCCGGCGCGCCGAGCGGCGGCGGGACGGATCACTCGTCGTTCGTTTCCTGCGGGGCTCCCGGCTTCAATCTCGGATCGGGCGATTGGGACTACGGCCGGTACACGTGGCACACAAACCGCGATACCTATGACAAGATCAGTTTCGACGACGTGAAGACCAACGCAACGCTCGCGGCGATGCTCGTCTATCTCGCGTCCGAGGACACGACGCATGTCTCCCGCGTGCAGCGCGATGTGTTCCAGGCCCGACCCAACGGCCAGGCGGGCGCGTGGCCCGATTGCCAGCAGCCGCAGCGCGCCACGCCGCCGCTCGCACCCGCGCCGCCACCCCCGCCTGCGCCGGCGCCGCGGACACCGTGAGCTTCGCAGATCATTTCTCGGGTGTTGCCGCCGCGTACGCCGCATTCCGGCCGCGCTATCCAGATGCGGTGTTCGATTTTCTCGCGCGTGAGGCGCCGGCGTTGGAGGCCGCGTGGGACTGCGGCACGGGATCGGGACAGGCGGCGATCGGCCTGGCGCGCCACTTTCGCGACGTATTCGCAACGGATGCCAGCGAGTCGCAGCTCGAGCATGCGACGCGCCACCCGCGCATCACGTATCGCGTGGCACCGGCCGAGGCGAGCGGCCTGGAGGACGCATCGGTCGACCTCGTCGCAGCCGCGCAGGCCCTGCATTGGTTCGACCGCCCCAGATTTTGGGCGGAGGCGCGGCGAGTGTTGCGGCCGCGCGGCGTTGTCGCAGTGTGGACGTACCTGCTCTTCGAGATTGCGCCCGAGATCGACCCGATCGTCCGCGAGTTTTACCGCGACGTCGTAGGACCGTTCTGGCCGCCGGAACGGCGCATCACCGAGGAACGTTATCGAGGCATTGAGTTTCCGTTTGCGGAATTTGCCGCGCCCAACTTCCTGATCGAGCAACCGGTGACCTTGAACGACGTGACGGGCTACATCCGTACCTGGTCCGCGACGCGCGCGTTCATGAAACACCATCGCCAGGATCCTGTCGATACCCTCGTCGCGAAGCTGGCGGGGCCCTGGGGTACTCCACAGTCGGTGCGCTTAGCCCGCTGGCCGGTGGCCATGCGGATAGGGAGGATCTGATGAAAGACTGGATCACCAACGTCATCACCCGCGAGCTCAAGGCGCTGCGCCGCGAGATCGAGTCGTACCCGAGCGATGAGGGCCTCTGGGAAGTTCTGCCCGGCATCGCGAATCCCGGCGGTAATCTCGCCCTTCACCTCGCCGGCAATCTTCAGTATTTCGTCGGTCACGTGCTCGGCAAGAACGGATACGTCCGCAATCGCGACGCCGAGTTCGGCAGCCGCGACATCCCGCGTGCCGAGCTGCTGCGCGAGATCGATAACGCGATCGCCGCGGTCCAGACCGGGATGAGCAAGGTCAGCGAGGCCGACCTCGCTCGGCCATATCCCGAGCCGGTGGGCGGCGTCAACTCCACCACCGGCGCGTTCCTCGCTCATTTCGCTACGCATCTCGCCTATCACCTCGGCCAGGTGGATTATCACCGGCGCATTCTGACGGGAGAGGGGAAAACCGTGAAGGCGATGGCGTTGAATGAGCTCGGCGGAAAGGCGTCGTGAACGCCAGAACCGTCGGCCGGCCGGAGCCGGACGAGATTCCATCGCATTTCGTCGGTTACATCAAGCGCGTTCCCGAGCTGGATCCGGTGATCGTCTGCGCGTCGCAGATCGAGGACACGGCGGCGTTGCTGCGCGGGCTGTCCGACGCGGACGCGATGCATCGCTACGCCCGCGACAAATGGAGCGTCAAGGAAATCGTTGGCCACCTCGCCGACATCGAGCGCATCATGGCCTACCGGGCGTTACGGATCGCGCGCGGCGATACCACGCCGCTGCCGGGATTCGATGAGAACGCGTATGTCCCGGTCGCAAAGTTCGACACCCGCTCGCTCGCCGATCTCGTCGGCGAGCTGCGTACCGCCCGGGCCGCGACCCTCGCCCTGTTGCGCACATTCGATGCCGATGCGTGGCGCCGACGCGGCACCGCGAGCGGCAACCCGGTGAGCGTGCGGGCGATCGCGTACATGATTCCGGGGCACGAACGGCATCACGTAGAGATTCTCAGAACCCGGTACCGCGTGGGAGAAGGAGGTCACTGATGAAGACCGGCGAGCTGCTCGCCAAATAGATATATTCTCGCGGCTCTAAAAGAGGATCGTCTATGCGACAGCTTGCGTTGGTTGGTGGGCTCACCGTTTTGGCGGCTGGCGCCGCGGCGCAACAGCAGGCCGCGCCGGCTGCGCCGCCGGTACCAGAGGTCGGCGCCGTAGCTCCCGACTTCTCCGTGCCCGGCGCAACCCGATTCGGAACGGTCCGCAGTCCAGTGCGCCTCAGCGATTACAAGGGAAAGACGGTCGTGCTCGCGTTCTTCTTCAAAGCCCGAACGCGTGGCTGAACGATTCAAATGAATGCGTACCGTGATCAGTACGCACAGGTTTTCAAAAACGGCCGCAACGTCGTTCTCATCGCCATCAGCGCAGACCCGGACACCGCCCTCGCCTCATGGGCGCGGGACGCCGAGTATCCATTCCTGTTTGCGAGCGATTCGAATTCAGCGGTCGGGAAAGCGTATGGCGCGTTCAACGCCCAGTACAAGCTCGACAACCGCACTCTGTTCGTAGTAGGACCGGACGGGAAAATCGCCTACCGAGCGACGCCGTTCCGGGAGATCGATCCGACCGCATATACGGAGTTGACGGCGGCGATCGCGAAGCTGGTGCCGGCGGACAGCACAGGGCGGCAATGACGGCAACGGCGGCAAGGGCGATGGCCTAACGTCGCCCTGCCGCCGTTGGCGCCCCTGCCGCCTTTTGGAGTCCTCCTTCGATATCCTGATCCGCCCCGACCCCCGTATACACAACGCGCCCTGTGGCGTCGAGAACCGCGACGTAGGACGTGTTCGGGGCTTGAAAGGCGCGCACCGCGGCGCCGTTGCCATCCCAGAGGATGGTGAACGGCATCGGCTGCTTCTCGAGATGACGCCGAACCGTGTTCTGGCTCTCGTTCACGGCCACGGCGACCACGAGAAACTCGGCGCGATCGCCGTACTTCTTGTGGGCGGCCTCCATCCGCGGCAACAGCTCGGCGCAAATGGGGCACCACGTCGCCCAAAACTCGATGAGGACGGGCTTCTTCCCGATCCATTGGGACAAGGAGACTGAGTCGCCGTTGAGATTCTGCAGCGTGACGGCGGGCGGCGTCTCGCCGACCGGAATGCCGATGACCTCTTGTGCAGACATGAGGGCGGGCCCCAAGAGCAGCACCCCCGCGCACACCGCACCGCACACCGCGTACCCAGTCACCATACTTGCCCCGCTTTGACGAAGTAGTACTCAGCCATGAGCAGGAGAACCACGCCCGCGGCTTTTTTGATCCTGTTCATCCATGCGCCCGGCTTCGGCAGAATTGCCAGCACTCCCGAGAAGATCCCGACGATCATCAGGACGGCCGTCATTCCCAACGAGAATACAAACAGGTACACGAATCCCAACGTCGCACTGTGCGTCGCCGCCACCCAGGTGAGGACCACCGCGAATGCGGGCGCACCGCAGGGGGCCGCGACGATTCCTGAAGTGGCGCCCAGCAGAAACACCGCCGGATACGATCCTCCGCCGAGACTTCCGGCCCACGTGGCCAACCGCGCCGGCATCCGGACCGGAATCACGTCGAACATCACCAGTGCAAACACGAGCAGCAGACTCCCGATGACGAGGCGCGACCATCGGTTCGAGCTGATGGTGCCGAACAGCGATCCGCTCAATCCTGCGATCAGTCCGAGAATCGCGTAAAACAGCGCCAGCCCGGCGACGTACGTCAGCGTCAGCGCAATCGTGCGGCGGCGCGAAGGCGTCGCGCCCTGCGTGCCCCCCCCCACGCCGGTGATCGTACCGATGGTGATCGGGATCATCGGCCAAATGCAGGGATTGGTGCTCGTCACAAGACCGGCCAGAAAGAGCAGCGGCACGGCAACGAGCGGCTGATGTTGCAGCGCGTTCGACAAACCGGATTGAATGATCGCAAAGGTGACCACGAGTGCGATAATAACTTACTTTAGCGGGCGTGAGCCGCACCGCTTTGCTCGCCGGCGCGACCGGCCTCGTGGGCAGTCACGTTCTGCAGCATCTGCTCGCAGACAGCGCCTGGACCGGGGTCGTTACCATCGGCCGTCGCCTCATCCCTCAACGCCACGACAAGCTAGAGCAGCGCATTGTCGACTTCGATTCCCTTACCGATCTCCCACACATCGATGACGTCTTCTGTTGTCTCGGCACCACGATCAAACAAGCGGGATCGCAGGCAGCGTTCCGGCGCGTCGATCACGACTACGTCGTTGCACTGGCGCGGGCGGGCTTACGCGCCGGCGCAACGCAATTCCTGCTCGTGAGCGCGATCGGCGCCGATCCCGCCGCGCGGGTGTTCTACAGCCGCGTCAAAGGCGACACGGAAGCAGACGTTCGTAAACTCCCCTATCGCGCGATTCAGATTTTCCGGCCGTCGCTGCTGCTCGGCGAGCGTGCGGAATTCCGCCTCGGCGAGCGCATCGCGATAATGGCTGCTCCGCTCCTCTCGTGGCTCCTGTTTGGACGACTGCGGCGCTATCGGCCAATTCACGCCGCGGTCATCGCCCGCGCGATGACACGCATCGCGCTTGAAGCACCACGCGGACCCAATGTGCTTGAGTACGACGCCATGATCGCCGAGGCTCGATGACGACCGATCCGTTTCTGGCGGCCGCGATCGCGGAGGCCGAGCAGGGCCTGAGAGAGGGAGGAATCCCGATCGGGTCGGTGCTCGTTGCAGGCGGCAAGGTCCTGGGACGCGGACACAACCGCCGAGTGCAGAAAGGGAGTCCAGTGCTGCACGGCGAGATGGACGCGTTGGAGAACGCGGGAAGGCTGCCGGCCACGGTCTATCGCAACGCGACGTTGTACACGACGCTGTCCCCGTGCGCGATGTGCAGCGGCGCGATTCTGCTCTATGGAATTCCGCGGACCGTCATCGGGGAGAACCGCACGTTTCGCGGGGAGGAGGAGCTACTTGCGGGCCGTGGCGTCTCGATCGATGTACGGCAGGATCCTACCTGCATCCGCATCATGACCGAGTTCATCCGGGCGCACCCGGAGCTGTGGAACGAGGATATCGGCGTCTAGGGACTGGTGCGCCGCACCGTCATCGGCCCGTTCGTCGTCACCACGCGAACCGGAGGCCCACCGCTGCCCAGCGTCGTGGAGATGCGGTCTCGAACTCTTCCGCTGAGTGTCACCGTCAGTGGGAAGCCCACGTTCATCGGACCGTTCACGGTTCCGAACTCGATCTTCGCGTTGTAATCGTCCGGAATGCGAAGATCCGCCGGGCCGTTTGTCGTTTCGGCGTCGAGTCCAACGCCGTCCCAGCGCGAGCCCATCAGTCTCACAGCCAGGGGACCATTTTCGGCGCGCGCGTGCACGTCGCCCGCCACGCCTGAGAGGTACAGCGGCCCGTTCAACGTCGACAGCTCCATGTGGCCGTTGACGTTTTTCACCGATAACGGCCCGTTCTGAGTGGCCAGCGACAGATCCGTTCGGCGTGGCACCAACACGACGAAGTTCACAGACCAGTTCTGGTGGCGCCCCAACGGACCAGGTCCCCTGGCGCGGATAGTGGCGCCTGACGCTTCGATATGAATGTCACGGGCGATCGCGTCCGCCTCGTCGGCGGTACGAGCGCCGACCTGTATGCGGGCCGCGATGTCGATGCTATCGGAATCCCACGCTTCGATCTCGACGCCGCCATTCATACTCGGGTCTACGGTCAGTGGCTTGCCCGCCGCCTTGAGACCTAGCTCGCGGATTTCGCAGTGCCGAGCGCGGGACGACCAATCGCCCCACGAGGATTCACGGCATCTCAGTAGCCATTCCTCGTCGCTTTCCTGGGCAGTGAGAGATGCGAGCGGAAGGATGAGTGCGCTACCGGCGAGTAATAGTGCCAGACGGCTCATACGATTTCTCCAGAAAGGGCCCTAGGGTTCGACAGTCTGTACGGTGGAAAGGTTGCGCGGATTCGGGCTAGCTTATTCTCATGACTACTCTCCTGCGCATTGCCTCGATGTCCCTGGCCGCGTTTGCGGCCGTTCCATCTCTCTCCGCCCAAGCAAACCGCCTTGACGCCGATGTCGATCGGCGCGTCCCGCAAGTCGTCGAGAAAGTCGTCGCGTGGCGTCGTGACATCCACGCGCATCCGGAGCTGTCGAATCGCGAGACGCGTACCGCTGACATCGTCGCGCAGGAGCTCCGCGCGCTGGGACTCGAGGTGCGCACCGGCGTCGCCCATACCGGGGTCGTCGGCGTACTCCGCGGCGGCAAACCGGGACCGGTCGTGGCGCTCCGCGCGGACATGGACGCGCTGCCCGTCACCGAAGAGGTCGATGTGCCGTTCGCGTCCAAAGTGCGGGCGACCTACAACGGCCAGGAAGTCGGCGTCATGCACGCCTGCGGCCACGACGCGCACACGGCCATGCTCATGGGGGTCGCCGAGATCCTGACGAGCATGCGCAACGACCTCCCCGGGACCGTCAAATTCATCTTCCAGCCAGCGGAAGAAGGGGCGCCGGCGGGAGAACAGGGGGGCGCCGCGCTGATGATCGCGGAAGGGGCGCTCGAGAATCCAAAACCCGACGCCATCTTTGGCCTGCACGTGTTCCCGTATCCAACGGGCGAGATTCGTTATCGGCCTGGCGGCACGATGGCCAGCTCGAACTCCTTCCGGATTGTCGTGCACGGGCGGCAGACACATGGCGCGATTCCGTGGGCGGGAATCGATCCTATCGTCATCGCGTCGCAAATCGTCCTCGGCCTTCAGACGATCGCGAGCCGGCAGATCGACTTGACGGCTGCGCCCGCAGTGGTCACCGTCGGCGCGATCAATGGTGGCGTGCGCAACAATATCATCCCCGACAGTGTCGTCATGATCGGAACGATCCGCACGTTCGAGGACGCTGTGCGCCGCGACGTGTTCGATCGCGTACGGCGGACCGCGGAATCCATCGCGCAAAGCGCCGGCGCCTCCGCGTTTGTCGCCATCGACAGCGGCAACCCGGTGACGTACAACGATCCCGCGCTTACCGAGAGACTGCTTCCCACCCTGCGCGCGGTGGCCGGTGCCACTCACGTCTCACTCGGCCCACCGATCACGGCGGCTGAGGATTTCTCCCGCTATCAGGAGCGCGTGCCCGGAGTGTTCTTCTTCTTGGGCATCACGCCGCCGGGAACGGATCCCCGCACCGCGGCGCCGAACCATTCGCCCCGCTTCTTCGTGGATGAAGCGGCCTTTCCGATTGGTATACGGGCACTTGCGCATGCGGCCGTGGATTATCTGGCGGCCCGTCACTAGCTTGCAATCCGCTTCTTACAGGGGAGATAGATGCGTACCAGTAACCCAGCATTGAACGCCAAAACCTTCGAACGCTTCGGTCCCATCGCCGCCGGCGAAGGGATGACGATCGAAGGAACCGTCAATCGCACCGGCTTCCTGCTCCTCCTACTCGTCGCAACCGCGACGTACACGTGGATGCAGACGTTCGCCGGCGTACCCGTTGGGGGATATCTCTGGACCGGCCTACTCGGCGGCTTCGCGGTCGCGCTGGTCACGATATTCAAGCCCGCCTGGGCGCCCATCACGGCGCCGGTCTACGCGGCGCTCGAAGGACTCGCACTCGGCGCATTGTCCGCGATTCTCGAAGCGACCTACCACGGCATTGTCATCCAGGCCGTGGCGCTGACGTTCGGAACGCTGTTCGCGCTGTTGATCGTGTATCGCGCCCACCTGATTTCCGTGACGCAGAAGTTCAGGCTCGGCGTCGCCGCGGCGACGGGCGGGATCGCGATTTTCTATTTAGTCGCGATCGGGCTCAGCTTCTGGGGCATCCGCATTCCCTTCCTGCACGAGGGAAGCGCGCTCGGCATCGGTTTCAGTCTGTTCGTCGTCGTGATCGCGTCGCTGAACCTGGTCCTCGATTTCGACTTCATCGAGCAGGGCGCCGAGCACGGCGCGCCGAAATTCATGGAGTGGTACGGCGCGTTCGGCTTGATGGTGACGCTGATTTGGCTGTACCTCGAGATCCTACGGTTGCTCGGCAAACTCCGCAGCCGGTAGACTCGGTTCGCCTCGATCGTTGGCTCTGGGCCGCGCGTTTCTTCAAGACGCGCGGCCTTGCTGCAGGCGCCATCTCCGGCGGCAAGGTACAGGTCAACGGTACACGCGCCAAGCCCGGCAAGCAGATTCACCTCGGCGACGAGCTGCGAGTTCGTATCGGTCCGTATGACTGGCTGCTGACGGTGCGAGCGCTCTCTAATCGACGCGGCTCGGCTCGCGATGCCCAATTGCTCTACGAAGAATCGATCGAGGGTCGCGCCGCGCGTGAACGGCTCGCCGAACAGCACAAAATGGCACCGGCCCCTGCCTACACAGGCAAGGGCCGGCCGACAAAAAAAGAGCGCCGCGAGCTGCGGCGGCTCGAAGAAGGAGACGTCTAGAGCTTCTGCAGCCGCACGTTGCCTGATCCGGTCTCGACCGAGACACGGCCACTGCCGTCGCCTATCGTCCCGGTGATGTGATCATGCTCGAGGCGTCGGACTTGTAGCGTCAACCCACCGAGATCGATGTCACCGCTGCCCGTGTCGAGATCCACCTGCGCGCCAAGCGTCTGCGGCACTCTGAGTGTGACGTCGCCGGAGCCGGTTTCGATCCGCAGCGAGCGGAACGTGGCGACCAGCGCGACGTCGACATTGCCGCTGCCCGTCTCGAACGACACCTGGTCACCCGACGTGTTGGTCGCCTCGATGTCGCCCGATCCCGTTTCGACCATCAGGTCGCTCGCCTTGCCATCGCGGAGCGTGACGCCGCCCGAGCCGGTGTTCAGACGCAGCCGCGCACCGCTGGTTCCGGATACCGTGATGTCGCCCGAGCCGGTTTCCAGACTGACGTCGCCGGTGCCGTCGCGGAGATCCACGTTTCCAGAGCCGGTCGAGACGCGCAGCGTGCCGCGCGTGCGATCGACGGCGACGTCAGCCGACGCGACGTACACGCGGATGACGCCATCGACGTTGGTCACGACCGCTTTGCCGACGCCCAGGTACAGCGCGACGTTCTTGCCGGCGGGGACCGTCACGTGCAGATCGGCAGATGCCTCGAGTCCATCGCGCGAACGGCCCGTGATGCGTACCTCGTGCCCTTCCCGATCGCGAAACCGTCCGTGCTTGTGGCTCGCTCCGTCCCATCCGCTGTCGTCGCCGAACGTTCCATCATCGCGGACGCGCAACGTCGTGTTCCACCCTCGTCCCCAATCGGGCATCACGATGACGTCGCCAGGATAGATGACGCGCAACGTCTCGCGGCCGCGCAGCGGCCCGGATTCGACCTGGACCTTGGCAGCGTCGCTCCCGCCCCGCTGCACTTCGACGACGACATCGCCGCCGGATCCGGCCTCGACCCGCAGCGCGCCGACGAGGTTGTATACGGCGACCGAGTCGCCCTTGAGGACATAACGTGACGTTTGAGCAGCAGCGGGAATACCGAGCAGTGTGGCACAGGCAACGAGCGACAGCGAGCGCAGGATCATAGGGGCGGCTCCGCGAGGGGATGACAATTGGATAGCGTAACTCCGGTAAGGGTTGCAGCTTTCAACCATATGCCCGATTGGCTGATTTGGTTTCTCGCCAGTGTCGCGCTGCTGGTCGCCGAAATGTTCACCGCGGGTTTCTGGCTCGCCTGCCTCGCGGTCGGGGCCTTCGTGGCGGGAGTCGTCGCGCTGATCCCGGGCTTGGGACTGGTCACCGAAGGCATCGCATTCGCCGTCTCCAGCGTCGCGAGCATGGCAGGGCTGCGGCCGCGTCTGATGCACTACTTCCAGCTCGGCCCGGGCTCCGAACTGCGCACCGGCGTGGACGCCCTCCTTGGTAAGACGGCGATCGTGACGGAGCGGATCGGACCGGGCAGCACCGGCCGTGTGAAAGTCGACGGCGAAGATTGGCGCGGTGCCTCCAGCGACGCCACGGCGATCGAGCCGGGCACGCCCGTCACGATCATCCAGGTGGACGGCACAACTCTGATGGTCGAAAAGGAGATCTAACGCGTGGGTCCAGGCACGATACTCGTCGCCGCCGTCGCCTTCGGCGTCATCGTTCTGATCTCCAAGAGCATTCGCGTCGTCCAGCAGGCTCAGACGATGATCGTCGAGCGCCTCGGCCGCTACCACAAGACCCTGGCCTCGGGGATCAACTTCATCGTACCGATCATCGATCGGCCGCGGTCGGTCGATTGGCACCAGACAATCGTCACACCGGCAGGTGACAGCTATTCCCGCCGCTTCCGCACCGAGCGTATCGACCTGCGCGAGACCGTCTACGTATTTCCACGCCAGAACGTGATCACGAAGGACAACGTGGTCGTGGAAATCGACGCGCTCATTTATTCCCAGATCACCGATCCCGTTCGCGCGACCTACGAGATCGCGAACCTGCCCGACGCCATCGAGAAGCTGACGCAGACGACGCTGCGCAACGTGATCGGCGAGATGGAGCTGGACCATATCCTCTCGTCGCGCGACACCATCAACGCGAAGCTGCGCGCGATTCTGGACGAGGCGACGCACAAGTGGGGATCGAAGGTCAGCCGGGTGGAGCTCAAGGACATCAATCCGCCACGGGACATTCGTGACGCGATGGAGAAGCAGATGCGCGCCGAGCGGGAACGCCGGGCGACGATCATCACCGCCGACGCCGAGCGGCAATCGCGCATTCTCGCCGCCGAGGGCATCCGGCAGTCGGAGATCAACACGGCGGAAGGCGATAAGGCAGCGAAGATTCTGCACGCCGAAGCCGAAGCGGCAGCGCGGCTCAAGGTGGCCGAGGCCGAGGCGCAGGCGATCGAGCGCATCACCGCGGCGATCAAGGGCACGGGCGGCGATCCCGCGCGCTACCTGATCGCGATCCGCTACATCGAAACGCTCAAAGAAATGGTCTCCGGGCAGAATAACAAAGTCGTCTATATGCCGTACGAGGCGACCGGCGTCCTCGGCTCGCTGGGTGGCATCCGGGAGATGCTGGTGGCAGGACCGTCCGACAAGAAGGCGTGAACCCACTCACGCAGCTCTCCGAAGAAGAGCAGATGTTTCGAGGCGCGGTACGCGACTTCGCCGAGCAGGAAGTCCGGCCGCGCGTGCAGGCGATGGAGCAGGCCACGCAGCTCGATCCCGCTCTCATCCCGAAGTTCTTCGCGCTCGGCCTGATGGGAATCGAGATTCCCGAGGCCCACGGAGGCGCCGGCGGCAGTCTTTTCATGACCGTCCTCGCGGTCGAGGAGCTCTCCGCCGTCGATGCCTCGACGGCGATCTTCGTCGACGTCCAGAACACGCTCGTCAATGCGCTGCTCCTCAAGTGGGCGTCCGAGGACATCAAACGCCGCTATCTCCCGCGCCTCGCCAGCGATTTGGTGGGCGCGTACGCGCTCTCCGAAGCCGCATCGGGGTCCGATGCATTCGGCCTCCAGACCAAAGCCACGAAGCAAGGTGATCGATGGATTCTCGACGGCCGCAAACTGTGGATCACGAACGGTGCCGAGGCGGGCTTCTACGTGATTTTCGCGAATACGGACTTCGCGAAGGGCTACAAGGGGATCACGGCCTTCGCGGTCGAGCGCGGCTTCACGGGATTCAGCGTCGGCAAAAAAGAGGACAAACTTGGCATCCGCGCGTCATCGACGGCCGAATTGATTCTCGATCATTGCGAGGTGCCGGCCGTCAATCTCGTCGGTGACGTCGGCATGGGCTACAAGGTGGCCATTGAGACCCTCAACACCGGCCGCATCGGCATCGGCGCGCAGATGATCGGCGTGGCCCGCGGCGCGCTCGACGCGTCCCTCAAGTACGTGAAGGAGCGCCAGCAATTCCGCAAACCGGTCGCCGACTTCCAGGGGGTCCAATTCCAGCTTGCCCAGGCGGCGACGGAGCTCGAGGCGGCCCGCCTGATGGTCTACAACGCGGCCCGGCTCGAGGATGCCGGCCAGTCGTACACGAAGCAGGCGGCCATGGCCAAGCTGCTCAGCTCCCAGGTCGCCGAGCGCGTGACGTCGCTGGCGGTAGAGCTCTTCGGTGGGTACGGCTATACCAAAGAATATCCAGTTGAAAAGTTCTACCGCGACGCGAAGATTGGGACGATCTACGAAGGCACGAGTAACATGCAGCTCAATACGATCGCGAAGCTGTTGCTGAAGTGACTTCCTTTACCGGAGGGGCCATGACTCGCTTGCTGCTGGTCGTTGCATTGAGTGCCCTCGCGGCTTCCCCTGCCATGGCGCAGGGACACGGGCCGAAGAAAGCGTTCCTCGTCGACCCGAGCCGCGCGATGTCGGTGACGCGCGATGTGCTCGTGCAGAAGGGATTCGAGATCGTACGGGTGGAGCAGTCGGGGGACGATCAGGTCGTCTATTACCGTCAGACCAAAGCCAAAAGCGCGCCGCTGAAGTTCACGGTCCGGCACATGGGAAGTCACGTCGTCTTCGTCGACACGCCACAGCCCATTCTCGTCGAGATCAACACGAAGCTGAAGTCCTAGGCGGGCGGCTCCCATCCGGGCGACGGGTGAACCGTCGCTCGGATGCCTATCTTTAAGTCCTCATGCGCACAGCCCGGCGAACCCACGGCTTCACCGAATCGGTGATTCGGGGGATGACCCGGCTCGCAAACGAGCACGGCGCCATCAACCTGTCGCAGGGCTTCCCGAACTTTCCCTGCCCCGACGTCTTGAAAGAGGCGGCCGCCCGCGCGATCCGCGATGACGTGAATCAGTACGCCATCACCTGGGGTGCGGCGCGCCTGCGGAACGCGTTGGCCGCGAAATACCAGGACTGGTATGGCCTGCCGGTCGATCCCATGACGCAGGTCACAGTGACCTGCGGAGCGACCGAAGCAATGGTGTCAGCGCTGCTCGGGATCGTGAATCCGGGCGACGAAGTCGTCGTGTTCGAGCCGTTCTACGAGAACTACGGACCCGACGCGATCCTCTGCGATGCGAAGCCGGTCTTCGTCCCGATGCCAGCCGAGGGGCCGATCGATCTGGACCGTCTCGCCAAGGCGTTCACCGCGAAGACGCGCGCCATCATCGTCTGCACGCCGAACAATCCGACGGGCCGGGTGCTCTCGCGCGCCGAGCTGACGGCAATCGCCGAGCTGTGCCAGCGCCACGACGCGTTTGCCGTGACCGACGAGATCTATGAGCACATCTATTACGAGGGCGAGCACATCCCGATCGCGACGCTGCCGGGGATGGCCGATCGCACGATCACGACAAGCGGTGCCTCGAAGACATTCAGTGTGACCGGCTGGCGAATCGGGACGATCGTCTCGCCTCCTGACGTGACCGGTGCGATCCGGAAGGTGCATGACTTCCTCACCGTCGGCGCTCCCGCCCCCTTGCAAGAGGCGATCGCCGTCGGCATGGAAACGCTGGGCGACGACTATTACGAAGGACTCGCGCGGGATTACCGCCGGCGGCGCGACATCCTCTGCGGCGGATTGCTGCAAGCGGGATTCAAGTGTCGGCCGCCCCAGGGTGCGTACTACGTCATGGCCGATTTCTCAGGACTCTCGGATCTTCCCGACGATGAGTTCGCGAAGTGGCTGACAGCGGAGCACGGCGTGGCCACCGTGCCAGGCTCGAGCTTCTACTCGCGCCCGGAGCTAGGCCGCAGGTACGTGCGGTTTGCGTTCTGTAAAACGGAAGACATGCTGCAGCAGGCGGTAGAGCGGCTGCAGCGGGTGCGCGACTAGAGCGCGCTCTCGATCTCACGGTAGGCGTCCACTTGCGCACCAATGTCGCGCGCGATCTCACGCGCGAGCCCCAGATCGGTCGTCAGGCTTTGGACACTTCCGGTCCCCGCGTGCAGCCGCAGCAGATTCAGGCGGATCGTCTCCAGCGCTGCGACGGCGTCCTTGAGTCGCTGCTGCACGAGTTCCCGCTCGGCGTTCAAGTCCTTGACGATGCGATCACGCCGCACGGCAATCGCGGGATTGGGATCACCGCGCTGGCCGGCGTCCGATAGAGCCTCCTGCAACTCCTCAAGGCGGGCGCGCATGCGTTGCGCATCCTCCTCGAGACGATGCACGACGTCCGGGAGGTCGCGCAGCTCACGACGCGTCTCTTTGGGCAGGTCCTCGTAGAGCTGCTCGGCAGCCATGCCGAGCGCCATTTCGGTGGGGCGATGTGTCAGTGACGAGGGCAACGCGCGCGCGGGCGTGATCGCTCGCGCCACTTTGAACAGCCAGCGGCCGAAGCGCCCCACCCACAGCTTGCTCCAGAATTCGGTATCCACGTCACGGCGACGTTGCAGGAGCACCAACGAGCACGCGCTCGCGTATATGCCGAGACTGAGTCCCTGGAGCAGCATCGACAGCGACGGAGAGCCGAAGACAAACGGAAATATCGTGATGGCCAGCCCCGCGGAGATAAAGCCGCCGCGGGCGACTGCGTTTAGTCCCCGCTCCAGCCACGTTGGGCCCAAACGCTGTCCGGCCACTCGCTCCTCACGCCACCGTTCCAACTCCACCTTGAAGGCGACCTCGAGGTCACCGTGATCGAAGCCGGACTTCAAGAGTCGGCGCGCGCGACTGATGAGAACGCTCACCGGTACGAGTGTCATGCCGCCGACGAGCACTTCGAAACCGATCATCGTCGAGGTTGCGGACCCGGCGAGCACGGCGGCGGCGAGCAGTACGAACGGGTAGAGCAGCGAGAGCCCATCGTCGAGCCGCCCGTCCCGCTTGACGAATACCCGTAACGGGATCGGCAGCTCGCGGCGCAACTCGAGCGCTCGACTCAGCTGATCGGCCAAAACGGACGGACCGTCCGGACGCTCTTCCCGTTCTTTCGCAAGACAGCCGTCGAGCGCATGGGCGATCCGTCGCGGCACACCGGGCGCAACGGTCGCGAGCGGCGGCGCGGGCTCGGTGATCTGCTTGGCGAGTACCTCTGTCGGCTTCTCGCCCTCGAACGGCAGCGTCCCCGAGAAGGCGAAAAAGCCCACGACGCCGAGCGCGTACAGGTCGCTCCGCCCGTCGACTTCCTCGCCCAACGCCTGCTCGGGACTCATGAATTCCGGCGTGCCCACCACCTCGCCGGTCGCCAGCCCGCCCGCGCCGGCGACCACGCTCGCAATCCCGAAGTCGGCGACCAGCACGCGGCCGCTGGTCTCGAGCAGGATGTTGTCGGGCTTCACGTCGCGATGGATGACGCCCTGCCCATGGGCGTACGCGAGCGCCCAGGCGACGTCGCGAAGGACACGTGATGCGTCAGAGGGCGCAAGCGGCCCCCGCCGCCGCACGCGTTCCGTCAGCGTCTCGCCCTCGATGTACGCCATCGCGAAGAACACGAATTCGTCGATCTCTTCGACGGCGTGGATCGGAATGATGTTGGGATGGGAGAGCTTGGCCGCCGTGCGCGCCTCGCGCAGGAATCTCTCGCGCAGTTTGGGATCCGATGCCTTCGAAGGCGGCAGGAGCTTGATCGCGACGGGACGATCCAGCCGGACTTCGCGGGCGAGGTACACGACGCCCATGCCGCCGCGTCCCAGCTCGCGCTCCAGCGAGTAGCGACCCGCCACAGCGGCTTGAAAATCGAGAAACAGCCGATCGGGAGCGAGGTGCGGCATAGCGCCCCTAAACTAACGTTTACCTCAGGCGGGGGTCTCCGAGCGGCTGAGGACGGTGACGACCGGCCGGACCGGCGTGAGGGGCACGCTCGCGACCCGGAATAGCACGCGGCCGAATCGTCCTCGCCAAAACCGCAGACTCCGCTCGCCCAGGGGGTCGGTGCGTTGCTCCGTTCGGGCGCGCGCCACGACACCTGCGAGTAGCGCTGTCGCGGCGCCCCCAATGGCCATGGATGGAAGCAGCGGCTCGAGGAGTCCGGGGACACTGATGACCCCGGCAGCACACGCCACACCCGTGGTCGCCACCAGCAGCGCCACGCGCGCGACCCACCCAATGGCGCGCTCGAAGCTGGTGGGACCGGAACCATAGACGAAGGCCAATTCCTCGCGCCGCCGGGCCTGACGCTCCGCCAACGCCGCGACGAGATCCGCGCGGTGATGCCCGGCAGCGAGCAGGCGGCGCACGCGTACGATGGCGACCACAGCCGGCGCCGCGATTGCCGCAGCGAGCGCCAGGGTCGCCGCTGCGCGCACCGTACCCTCGGTTGGCGAGAGCCAGGCGGCAACGGTCGCCGGCAGCAGACCCACGCCCGTCACGAACGCATGCATCAGCGCGGGTGCTTCGAGGTGAGTGCTGCGCACGAGGAAGGCGCGGACCGCCAGCGGGACCGGAGAGGCCCCAATCGCCTCCGCGACCGCCCGGACCAGCGCCGCTGGGTCGGCGAAGCGCGCCCACGGCTCCTTCGCGAGACAGCGGTCGACGATTTGCGCCACGCGTGGCGCCACGAACGGAGCGACGGTGGCGAGCGGCGGCGCCGGAGCCCCGATGTGCAGCGCCAGCAGACCTTCGTCCGTTGTGGCGAAAAACGGCAGCCGTCCCGAGAGGGCGTAGTAGGCGACCACACCCAGCGAGTAGATGTCGCTGCGCCCATCGACGGCGTCGCCGCTTGCTTGCTCGGGACTCATGAATGCCGCGGTGCCGACCACTCCCCCGCGCGGTGCGGCAGGACGTCCGAGCACCCCGGGCCTCCCGGACATCCCGGTCTCGTGAGCGATGCCGAAGTCGGAGAGCAGCGCCCGTCCGGTCGCGCCATCGAGCAGGATGTTGTCGGGCTTCACGTCCCGGTGCACCACACCGCGCGCGTGCGCATAATCCAGAGCCTCCCCGATGTCACACAGCAAGCGGCCCGCCTGGTGGGGATCGAGCGGCCCATGGCTCGCGACCCGCTGCGAAAGTGTTTCTCCCGCAACATACGCCATCGCGAAAAACACGAACCCGCCGATCTCGTCGACCGCGAAAATCGGCACAATGTTCGGGTGGGTCAGGCGCGCCACCGTCCGCGCCTCGCTCAGAAATCGCCGGCGGCACGCCTCGTCGGCTGCAAGGTCAGGGTCAAGCACCTTGATCGCGACGCGCCGGTCCAGGCGAGGCTCGCGCGCGAGATAGACGTGGGCCATCCCGCCGCGCCCGATTGGCGCCTCGATGTCGTAGGCCCCGGCCAAAGCGAGGCGCAGCTCATGAGTGATGTCAGGAGATTGTGTCATCGGGCCCTGCATACCCCCCGGAGCCCGCGCTGGTTCGGGCGCGGGACCACTTATCACGCTGGACACTGGCGCCATTGCGGGCGCAGATTGTGCCGCCTATGACGAGCATTCCGGCAGCCCATCCAGTGGCATCGGGTCGACCCGGAGCCGGTGGTGCGGTGCACGAGCCGTACATTCCCGCCAGCCAGGCTCCGGCCGAGCTCACGCCGCGCGCGATTACGCTGGGCGTGCTGCTCGGCTTGATCTTCGGCGCCTCGAATGTCTATCTGGCACTGAAGATCGGTTTGACCGTCAGCGCGTCGATCCCCATCGCCGTCCTGTCGATCACCATTTTCCGCTGGTTCGGCCGCTCGACGATTCTCGAAAACAACATCGTCCAAACGACCGGATCGGCGGCCGATTCGGTGTCCGCGGGGGTCGTGTTCACGATTCCCGCGATTTTGTTGATGGGCTACGACCTCGACATCTCGCGCGTGACGATCCTCGCGATCGCGGGTGGCCTGATGGGCGTGCTGATGATGATTCCGCTGCGCCGCGCCCTGATCGTGAAAGAACACGGCAATCTGCCCTACCCCGAAGGCACCGCCTGCGCCGAAGTGCTGATCGCCGGTGAGCGCGGCGGCATCCACGCCAAGACGGTATTCCAGGCATTCGGCATCGCGTTCGTCTACAAGTTTTTGATGACGGCATTGAAGCTGTGGCAGGAGCTTCCCGGCAAAGTGCTGCGTGGCTATCAGAACGCCGAAGTCCGCGTGGAGGTGAGTCCCGAGCTGCTCGGCGTCGGATACATCATCGGACCGCGGATCGCGGGCTATTTGTTCGCCGGAGGGTGTCTTGCCTACGTCGTGCTGATGCCCGCGATCAAGCTGTTCGGCAGCTCCATGACGGAGCCGATGTTCGGAACGACCAAGCTGATCCGCGACATGAGCGCGGGCGAGGTCCGGGCCGCCTTCGTCTTCTATATCGGCGCGGGCGCGGTAGCCAGCGCCGGGATCATCGCGCTCGCGCGCTCGATGCCGACGATCATCGCCGCGTTCCGCGCGGGCTTTGCGGACATGCGCGCCAGCCGAGTCGGCCAGGCCATCGCGGCGAAATTGCGCACCGACGACGATCTCCCAATCAGCGTCACCGTGTTCGGCTCGATCGCGCTCGCCATCGTCCTGGCGCTCCTGCCACAGATCGGCGTGAATCTCCTCGGCGGCATCCTGATCATCCTGTTCGGCTTCTTTTTCACGACGGTGTCGTCCCGCATTTGTGGACAGATCGGCAGTTCGGCAAACCCGATCTCCGGAATGACGATCGCGTCGCTCATCGCGATCTCGTTCATCTTCCTGTTGCTCGGATGGACGCAGATCGATGATCGCGTCCGCGCCATTTCGATCGCCTGCGTGATCGCCGTCGCGGTCGCAAACGGCGGGAACACGTCGCAGGATCTCAAGACCGGATTTCTGGTGGGCGCGACTCCCCGCCGTCAGCAGATCGCCATCCTCATTGGCGCTATCGGATCGGCGCTCGCCGTGGGCTGGACGCTCACCTTCCTCAATAACGCCTACCGCTACGAGGTGCCGGAGCGGCGCCCCGGCTTTGTCGCGCCGGCCAGTGGCAAGAGCGCCGACGGCAACGTCGTCGTTCACAGCGAGACGATGACGCATTTCGGTGTCGGTGGCACCGATTCGATCGACAACAACACCTATCAGGTGATTCGCGTGTACCTCCCGACTCAGGGCGTGCCGCCGGGCAAGTACCTCGTCGATCCCGCCTCGCACGAGATCCGCTACGTCGTCGACCCGGGCATCGGCGGCCGCATTCACGAGTACGCGGGCCACGACCTGAAGCGACTCGACTCTCCCAAAGCCACGCTGATGGCGCTCATCACGGACGGCATCCTGACCCACAAGCTGCCGTGGGCGTTGGTGCTGATCGGGGTCTTCCTGACGATCGCGATCGAGCTGATGGGCGTGGGATCGCTGCCGGTGGCAGTCGGCGTGTACCTGCCGCTCACGACGTCAGCGGGCATGTTCGCGGGTGGAGTCGTGCGCTGGCTGGTCGAGCGCCGCGTGCGGTCGACAAACCGGTCGCTCGCGGAAATCGAATCGGGGCCCGGCGTCCTCTTCGCGAGCGGCCTGATCGCCGGTGGGGCAATCTGTGGCATCGCCGTCGCGGCGATCGCGGGATGGGGAAGCGCCCGCGGCAAATCCGCCGATTGGTTGGCTGATTCGCTGAAGCTCTATCACGCGCTGGGAGGATTCGCGACTTCGGCGATCGTCGCCCTCGTCATGTTCGCGATCCTTGGCACGTTGCTCTATCGGGTCGGTCTCCGCCGGCAATAAACACTATCGGGACACCATAACGACAGCATGACGCTACCGACGGTCGGATTCTTGAAGCAGCTCCTCGACACGCCGGGCCCCTCGGGGTTCGAGCAGGCTCCTGCACGCCTGTGGCGCGACGAAGTCGCGACGTTCGCGGACGACGTGCACGCCGATGTGCACGGCAACTCCGTGGCCGCGGTCAATCCCAAAGGGAAGCCGCGGCTCATGTTCGCCGGCCACATCGACGAGATCGGCGTCCAGATCACGCACATCGATGAGGACGGGTTTCTCTACTTCAGCGGCATCGGCGGCTGGGACTCGCAGGTACTGGTCGGACAACGCGTGTTGCTCTTGGGGCGCGAGGGACCGGTGCATGGAGTCGTCGGCAAGAAAGCGATCCACCATCTGAAGAAGGAAGATCTCGATCGCGTCACCAAGGTGATCGACTTGTGGATCGACATCGGCGCCGCCAATCGGGACGCGGCCGCCTCGAGAATTCGTATCGGCGATGCCGGCGTAATCGACAGCCGCGTGGAGGAGTACCCGAACGACCGGATCGTGTCGCGCAGTCTCGACAACCGCATCGGCGCCTTCGTGGCCGCCGAAGCGTTACGGCGGCTTGCGTCCCAGCGACCAAAACACGCCGCGGTGTTTGCGGTCGCCTCGACGCGCGAGGAGATCGCCTGGACCGGGAGCGGCGCGCGGACCAGCGCGATCGGAATCGAGCCGGACGTGGCGCTCGTCATCGACGTCACGCACGCAACCGACTACCCCGGCGCCGACAAGAAACACTCCGGCGATCACAAGCTCGGCGGCGGCGTCGTCCTGACGCGAGGCTCGTCGGTCAGTCCCCTCGTCTTCGACTTGCTGGTGGAATGCGCGGAGCAGGCAAAGCTGCCTTACACGATCCAGGCGGCGCCGCGGGAAACGGGGACGGACGCCGACGCCATCTATAACGCGATGCGGGGTATCCCGACCGGACTCGTCAGCGTGCCCAACCGCTACATGCACAGCCCCAATGAGATGGTGGCATTGCAGGACCTCGATCGCGCGGCGGAGCTGCTCGCCGCGTTCGCCCGCCGGCTCGAGCCGGGCATCAACTTCATTCCCCAATAAATCCCTCAAGAAAAAGGCCCCGGCGAAGTCGCCGGGGCCCGTTTGGTCAGGAGTTGTTGCTTGCTACGGCTTCAACATCTCACCGAAGTCGTTGTTCGTCACCCATGTGGCGAACGAGCTGGGCAGAATCGTGAACGAATAGCCTAGCCCACCACAACCCGTCCCACTGGTCGGGACCGTCTGGTTGTACGTGCCCTGGGGGACGACGCACGCGCTGTACGTGCCTGCCGAGAGCCCCGCGAACACATAGTTACCTAACGCGTCGCTCGTCTGCGTGGCCAGCAGCAGGCCACCCGCATCCAACAGCTGGACGCTCCAGCCCATCAGGCCCATCTCACCGGCGAACGGATCACGTATGCCATCGCCGTTGATGTCTTCCCACACCATGCCGTGGACCTCATCGATCCCCGGCGCAGGCGCCGGAGGCGGAGGTGGCGGCGGAGCCGGCGGAGGAGGAGGCGGCGGCGGCGGCGGCGGTGCCGGAGGTGGCGGCGGCGCCGGGGGCGGCGGTGGCGGCGGTGGCGGAGGCGCCGGGGGCGCTGGCGGAGGTGCCGGAGGCGGCGCCGGTGGCGGCGGTGGCGGCGGTGGCGGCGGTGGCGGCACGGGAGCAGGCGGAGGTACGGGCGCCGGGCACTTGTTGGCCTGGGCCTGCGCAACCGCAGCAGCACCACGCTGGCTGTTGCCGTTCTGGCCAGCCTGCGGAGTGTTCTTACAGCGATTAGCGGCGGCGTTCGGATTCGCGTTGCCGCCAGACTGACCCTGCGCAGCACCAGCCGCAAGCGGCATGGCAACTAGCGCCAATACTATCAGTGGGACGCGCATACTGGTCTCCTGACCAAAGTTTGTGGCTCACTGAACAGCATGGCCGACAGGGGCAAGAAGCGCACCCACAACGGCGGTCGACACATAAGTGGTTGGCGGAGTGGGAGATACGATGAAAGAACGGTGCAGAAAACGCCCGTGGTGCCGTATGATTAGTTGACGTTGCGTTCTGCGGTTTTTAATGCGTTATGCTAGTGACAAAAAGGCCGGAAGATCTGCCTTATTTTCGCTTCAAATCGGCGAGCGCAGACTGGGCCGCGGTTCGCACCTGTTTGTCGCCGTCATCGGTCAAACCCTCGAGCGTTCCGACCGCCGCCGGTGTCGCAGCCAGGCGCAGTGCCTCGATTGCGATCGTGCGCCGGCCCGCGGGCTGCCGGCCGAATAGACGTCCGCCCGGTTGGGCAAACTTGATCAGCGCCTGAACCGCCGCGGGGCTGCCGATGCGACCCAATGCCAGGATTAACTCGCGCTCGACGTTTGCATCCTCCTCTTCTTCCATCGCCACCACGAGCGGCATCGCGAGCGCGCTCGATTTCCGGCCGCCCACGCCCAGCGCCGCCTGAATCCGCACCTCCGGTGACTTGTCACGCAATGCGCGCCGCAACGGCTCGGCAGCGCCGCTCGACCCGATCTTGGCGAGTGCCAAAGCAACCGCTTTGCGAACCCGCTCATCGTCGTGATCCAGCTGCTGCGCGAGCGCCGGCACCGCTTCGTCGAGACCAAGTTCTCCCGCCAGCTCCGCGACGTTGCGCACCACAAACCATTGGTGGTGGCCAAGCATGTGCACGAGCTGGTCGGCGCCCTCTTTCATGCCGGTCAGCGCCATGAAAATGCCGCGCCGTTCTTCGATGGTCGGAGCGGCCGCGAGCAAATCCAGCAGGACTTCCACGCCGTCCTCACCGGCTCGTCTCAGGACGAGCAGCGCGTCGTCGCGCTGGCCCGGGATATTCGCGAGCTCCGCAATTGCCTCGAGCAACGCCTTGCTGTACATCCGCTTCAAGGCGATCGAGTACTGGCGGCGCCGCGTCGCATCAGTCACCTGCTGTTCCGCTCGCACGACGCCGACCATAATCGCCAGCGACTGCCCCACCCGGTGCTTCTTCATGGCGGTCTCGAGCTGCCTGCCGAGCACGGCGAGCAGATCGCCGGCGTGTGGTCCCGATGGTCGTTCGAACAGCTCCGCCAGCAGCTCCGCCGACGGGCGCGTCGCCGCCTCGGCAGGAGAAAACGCCGTCGCTTCCATCGCAGCTTCCTGAACGATCAGCGGAACGTCGGGGTCGAGGGAGGGGGCGGGGGGGACGGGGGGGACGGGGGGGGCGGGGGGGACCGGCTTCCGAGCCGTCATCACTGGCACGGGGGCCTCGATCACGAAAGGCTGTATCTCGATGCCGATCCGTGTGGTGCCGCTGGCCCGCAGCCGGCTCGCAATGTCTTCCTCGCCCGGCTGCTCGGCGAGGAGTTTCAGCAGGTCGAACATTTCGCCGAGGGGGGGATCGGCGGGGATCGAGATCGCCTTCACAGCGTGGAATTCCAGCCGCTGTAGCAGCGAGTCTTCGGGCGTTCCGGATTCGGGGGCCGGCAGCATCGTCCCATTGACGAGCAGCCGGCCGTCCCGCGCCGCAATCGTCGCGGCTTCCGTCTTGACGAGCAGCACCAATGCGCGAAACTGCGCCTTCTGTTCCTCCTTCGCGCTCGGGTCGCGAAACAGGTCCAGCGTACGTGCAAAGAGCAGCGCGAATTCCTGCGGGCTGGTCATGGGGACGGTCAATTTAACGCTTCCGGTGTCTCGTCGTCGCGGCTAGAGTAAACCCATGATGGCAACGGAAGGCGTCGTCCGCGCATTGCGAGCGGCACATTTGCACGATGCGAGCCAGCAATCTCTTCTTCAGATGGCCTGCGACCGCATCCGATCGTGGGGCCCGCCCTACACCTCCGTCTACGCGTACATGCTGCACGACGGCGAGCTCGTTCTCGAAGCGCACGCCGGCCGCGACACCGACCACGTCCGCATTCCGGTTGGCGCCGGTGTGTGCGGGACAGCGGTGGCCGAGAAGGCCGACCAGAACGTTCCAGATGTCACCGCAGTCGACAATTATCTCGCGTGCAACGCGTTCACGAAGTCGGAGTTGGTGGTCCTCATCCGTCGCGGTGACCACATCCTCGGCCAGATCGACATTGATTCCGACGTGCTCGACGGATTTGGCGAGCACGAGCACGCGGATGTGAAAACGGTCGCCGACGCCCTCGCGGTACTCCTCTAGTTCCTCCCTCGGTGTTCGTTGAAGTAAACGGCGTTCGGCTCTTCACCCACCGCGTCGGGGATAGCTCTGGACCGCTCGTGGTTGTTCTGCACGGCGGGCCAGGCGCACACCACGACTATCTCCTACCACAGTACGACCTGCTGGCGAACCGGCGGGGGCTCTTCTATTACGACCAGCGCGGCGGCGGCCAATCACCCGTGTCCCGTGACACGCCTGTCGGCTGGCGCGAGCATGTCGCCGACCTCGACGCCTTGCGCTCGATCCTCGGAATCGAACGGCTGACCATCTGCGGCTATTCCTGGGGCGGGCTGCTCGCCGTGCTCTACCTGCTCGAGCACCCGGCGCACGTCGAACGCCTCGCGCTCGTGTCGCCCGCCTCGATCACCGTCGCGTACCGCCGCGAGTTCGAGGCGGAATTCGCCCGCCGCATGTCCGCTCCCGAGATCCAGCGCGAACGGGACGCGCTGCGCGCTGGCGGTTTGCGGGAGCGGGATCCAGCCGCATACCAGCGTCGCGCCTTCGAGCTTTCGGTGGCTGCGTATTTTCGCGACTTCCACGATGCCAGCAAACTCACGCCATTTCGAGTGACGGCTCGCACGCAGGATGCCGTGTGGAAGAGCCTGGGTGAGTACGATCTGCGGCCGCAGCTCCGTGAGCTCGCATCCCGCGTCCCGCTTCCCGCATCCCGTGTCGTCCACGGCACGTTCGACCCAATTCCGATCGCGGGCTCGCGCGAGCTTGCGAATCTGTTGCACGCCAGGCTGATCGAGCTGCCGGTCGGGCATTGCCCGCATGTGGAAGCGACCCAGGAATTCGTTCGGGCGCTGGACGAGTTTCTACCTTCGTCATGAGAGCCACGCCCTTCAGCCTGGTCTTTGCGGATCTCGCCGCCCAGCAGTTTCCGTTGATCGCAGAGGCACTGCGGCAGGGTAAAGTCGATCCGATACAGCGCGATCGCTTCGTGTTGCTCGAGCCGGTGGGTCGATTGCTGCGCAGCATTGTCCCTGACGCGGCGGGCGCAGACGCGCTGGAGGCGCACGTCCTCCTGCTTCATCATGCGTATTTGCACTGGTCGGGCGGGGGCTGGGACTATCAGGTGAGTGAGCGGGCACTGCGCCGTGCCATCGCGAACAAGCGCATCACATCAGACCTGCCGAGGTCTTCCTTATACGTGCAGCTCCCGGAGTTGCGTGTCTGGGGATCGCCGAACGCCGACGCGCCGGCGGAGCCGCTCGATGGGATGTTTGTGAGCGGAACGGCTGTGCCTGGAGAGATCGCCGTACTTGGGATCTTTGGTCTGCGACCGGATCGACCGGGATTCAGCGCGGTGGGATTGCAAGGCCATGCCGATGCCGACGATGCGGCAGGCGGAGAGATCGAGGTTGCCGCGGCCCGCGAAGATGGCACCGCGGCGTTCGGACCGACGCTCGCAGGGGGCTCAGCCGCCGGCATCTATTCCATCGGAAACGCTGGAGAATTGCTGCTCCTCAGCTGCCGTCTCCTTGCGCTGCTCCCCGATGAAGAAGTCCCGGCAACTCGCACCGTCGAGTAGATTCCGCTTCACCCCCATGAAGACGAAAGCCGCGGCGGGAGCCCTCGAGCGCAAGGCGCGGGCGAAGAAAATCATCGCCCGTTTGAAACGGGAATACCCGGATGCCACCTGCGCATTGCATCACAAGAGCGCGTTGGAGCTCGTGGTTGCGACGATCCTGTCAGCGCAGTGCACCGACGCCCGCGTCAACATGGTCACGCCGCATCTGTTCGCGAAGTACCGCACCGCCGCCGATTACGCCGCCGCCGATCCGAGAGTCCTGGAGCAGGAAATCCAGTCCACGGGCTTCTTCCGCAACAAGACCAAATCGATCATCGGAATGGCGCAGGCGCTCGTGGAGCGGCACGGCGGCGAAGTACCGCAGACAATGGAAGAGCTGACCGCGCTGCCGGGCGTCGGGCGCAAGACGGCAAACGTGATCCTGGGCACCTGGTTTAAGAAGAATGAAGGGATCGTGGTGGACACCCATGTCCAGCGTATCACAGGGCTGCTCAAGCTCCGCCGCCAGGACGATCCGGTGAAGATCGAGCAGGAGCTGATGACCATTGTGCCGCGAGAGGACTGGACGTGGTTCTCGCACACGTTGATCCAGCACGGGCGTCAGGTCTGCATCGCGCGCCGGCCGCGATGCGCGGAGTGCGTGCTCAACCGGTTGTGCCCGAGCTCGACGGTATGATCACCCTCCCACCGGTCGATCGATCCGCGTTGGTCGCCACGCGGCGCGATATCCATCAGCATCCCGAGCTCGGGTTCGAGGAGACGCGCACGGCTGCGCTCGCGGCCGACCGCCTCCGCAGCCTCGGCTACCAGGTCACGACGGGCGTTGGGAGAACGGGCGTCGTCGCGCTCCGAAACGGACGCGCCGGGGGGGGCGCGCGCTGCGTGTTGCTCCGCGCCGACATGGACGCGCTGCCGGTAGAAGAAGGAAACGCGGTGCCGTATCGGTCGCAGCACCCGGGCAAGATGCATGCGTGCGGCCACGATGGGCACGTTGCAATCGGTCTCGAGGTCGCCCGCCGACTCGCGGCACTCGATCTCCCCGGCAGCGTGAAATTCGCGTTCCAGCCGGCTGAGGAGGCGTCGAACGGCGCGCAGGCGATGATCGTCGACGGCGTGTTGGAGGCGCCCACGGTGAGCGCCGCGTTCGGCATTCACCTGTGGAATGAGCTGCCGGTGGGAACTATCGCCGTCACTCCCGGCCCGTTCATGGCATCGGTCGATCGGTTCGAGCTCACGATACATGGACGCGGCGGCCACGCGGCCGCGCCGCACCAAGCCATCGACTCCGTGCTCGTCGCCGCGCATGTCGTCACAGCACTCCAAAGTCTGATCTCGCGACGCCGTGACCCGTTCGAGGAGGCGGTCGTCTCGGTCACAGAGGTGCATGCCGGCCGCGCATTCAACGTCATTCCAGCTCGCGCCGATTTGCGGGGCACCGTGCGCACGTTCGGCGGCAGATTTTACCAGCAAGCGCCGCAGCTGATCGAGGAGACCGCTCAGGGAATTGCGGCCGCGTTCGGCGCGCGCGCGGACGTGCAGTATCGCCGCCTGAGCGCGCCGCTGATCAACGATCGGCAGCTCAGCGACCTCGTGCGGGATGTGGCCGCCGATCTCGTCGGGAAAAACAACGTCCGCGCAGGCGTCCGCACGATGGGTGGCGAGGATATGGCGTATTTCCTGGAAAAGGTGCCCGGCTGCTTCGCGTTCGTGGGTTCGGCCCCGAGCAGTGGAAGCGCGCCGCACCACAGCCCGACATTCGACATCGACGAGGAATCGCTGGTTATCGGCGCGGAGCTGCTGACGAGAACCGCCGTGAGATACTTGAGTTGAACACGCTGGCCTCCGAGCCGTCCGCTTACCTCAAATCCGCCGCGCACCAGCCCGTCCACTGGCTCCCGTGGGGAGAGCTGGCCTTCGCCCGAGCGCAGGCCGAGCACAAGCCGATCTTGCTGGACATCGGTGCTGTATGGTGCCACTGGTGCCACGTCATGGACGGCGAGTCGTATGAAGACTCGAGCGTCGCCGAGATTCTCAATCGCGACTTCGTGTGCATCAAGGTCGATCGCGATGAGCGGCCGGACGTGGACGCCCGCTATCAACGCGCCGTCCAGGCGTTGAGTGGCCAGGGCGGCTGGCCGCTGACGGCGTTCCTGACGCCGGACGGCGAAGTCTTCTTCGGCGGAACGTATTTCCCTCCCGACAACAACCAGTCTGGGCGCCCGGGATTCCGGCGGGTGCTGATGGAGATCGCCCGCGCCTTCCGCGAAGAGGGTGACCGCATCGCGAGCAACGCGCGCGTGATTCGCGAGCACGTTACGCAAACGCTGAACGAATCTCGACCCGGGACAGCCGATGAACCCATGCTGGCCGCGGCGGCGGATCAGATGGCTCGTCTCTTCGATGTTCGCGACGGCGGCTTCGGCTCCGCGCCCAAGTTTCCCCATCCCGCGGCCATCCTGTTCCTGCTCGCCCGTTGGCACGACGCCAAAGCGGGACTCGCGTGGCAGCGTGAGATCGTCGACAAGACCCTGACGGGAATGGCCAAGGGGGGGATCCGCGATCATCTGGGCGGCGGGTTTCATCGCTATTCCGTGGATGAACGCTGGATCGTTCCCCATTTCGAGAAGATGTCGTACGACAACTCCGAGCTGCTCCGCGCCTATCTGTCGGCCTATCAGGCATTCGGAACGCCGTTGTACAAAGAGGTAGCGACCGGCATCGTCGACTGGGTGCTCGAAGTAATGGCTGCCAAAGACGACGCCGCCTTCGCGACATCGCAGGATGCGGATCTCACGTTCGGCGACGATGGCGACTACTGGACGTGGACGCTGGAAGAAACAGAGGCGGAGCTGACTGCGGGAGAAGGCGCGGTCGTTTCGAGTGTGTTCGATATCCGGGAGACGGGTGAGATGCACCACAACACGAAGAAAAATGTGCTGTGGTGGAAGCAGGACCCGGCGGGGGACGATCAATGGCCGGTATTGCGAACGGCGATGCGCAAGCTGAAGGCCGCGCGCGACCGTCGGCCGGCACCATTTGTCGATCGCACCGCGTACGTCAACTGGAATGCGATGATGGCGGGCGCATTCCTTCAGGCCGGCGCCGTTCTCGATCGACCCGAATGCAATGCCCTGGCCCTCAAGATCCTGGGGCGCATCTGGACGCTCGCGTGGAACGCGAAGACCGGTATGACGCACGTACTCGGGGGAGGGCGGGCTGAGCCGAACGGGATGCTCGATGACAACGTCCAGGCTGCCGCGGCGTTCCTCGACGCCTATGAGGCGACCGGTGAAAGCAGCTGGCTCGAGCGAACGATCGCCGTCATGACGTATTGCGAGCGCGCCCATGGTGATCCGGCGGGTGGCTACTTCGATCTCGCCGAAAAGCGAGACAAGGGGGGCGGCCGCGCCTACCTCGCCACGCGCGCGAAACCCGTTCAGGACGCGCCCACGCCTTCTCCCAACGGCGTCGCCGCCCTGGTGCTTGCAAGACTCTGGGCGTTGACCGACAAGGCCGAGTGGCGGGAGCGACTCGATCGTCAGATCGCGGCGTTCGCGGGCAGCGTCCAGGAGCTGGCGCTCTATGGATCCACGTTCCTGCGTGCCATCGACTGGGCGCTGCACCCCATCACGCGAATCGACGTTTCAGGGCCGAGCGGAGCGGGACCCGCGTGCGCGATGCACCTGCTCGCATTACAGACCTACCGCCCGCGCACCGCGATCGTACGAAAAATCGGCGCCGCGCCGAGCGCGACGGTGTGCGTCGGCACGTCGTGCTCGCTGCCTGTCTCGACTCCGGAGAAACTCGCGGAGCTGCTCGAGCGGTGAACCGTCGAACCCTCGGCCGCACAGGGCTCTCGATCAGTGAAATCGGTTTCGGAGCCTGGGCGATCGGTGGGAACGCGTTCGGCAATTCGTACGGGCCTACGGACGACGCCGAATCGAAGCGGGCGATCCGCCGGGCGTTCGAGCTCGGCTGCAATTTCTTCGACACCGCCGACGTGTA
>DATGVZ010000065.1:0-6637 GCA_035299765.1 Gemmatimonadales bacterium | reverse complement strand
CCCGACACCGAAGTAAATCAGGTCGAGCTGCGGGTCGTACGTGATCCATCCCCACACGGGCGCGCCGCCCCGCCGCCACGAGTCGCCGGTCCACGTCGACGTCCCAATTCCGGAGCCGCCACTGAACGTCTCGGGGCGCACGAGCATCAGGGTGTCGGGCCCCATGTTGTGCGCGGTCCAGACGACTTTCCCGGTCCCGAGGTCCAGCCCCTTCACCCAGCCGTAGATCCCGAACTCGCCGCCCGATGGCCCGACGATCACGCGATTGCCGGCGACGAACGGCGCCATCGGTGTCGTCTCACCCTGATTCATATCGGCGATCTGCGTCTTCCAGAGCTCCTGGCCGCTCTTGGCGTCGACCGCGACGGTGTATCCGTCCAACAGGTTGTAGATGATCTTGCCGTCAGCGTACACCGCGCCGCGGTTGATCGCGTCGCAACAGGCAATGCCGACGGATGTGGGATTGACGTCGGGCCGGTATTTCCATTTGAGCGGATAGCCTTCGCGCGTGAGATCGAAGGCGTAGAGGACATTGGGGAACGGTGTGACGACGTACATCGTGTTGCCGACGACGAGCGGCTGGCCTTCATGGCCGCCGAGGACGCCGGTCGAAAAGCTCCAGATCGGGCGCAGCCGAGCGGCGTTGCGTGGCGTGATCTGCGACAGTCCGCTGTAGCGCGTCGCCGCATAATCTTTGCCGGGCATCATCCATTGCCCGTCGTCGCCAACCGATGCGGCTGGACCCTGCAAAACGATTAGAGCGACCGCGGCAAAAGGCGCAACGCGCATGCGCGTAATGATAGCAGTATGAGAACTCTCTCATAAGGCGCGCAGGGTCCTCCGCTTTCGAGCCGTCCCGCGTTCATTCTCCCGAGCAGCAGCCGTTCAACTTTTCTCACTCGGGAGGTAGACATGACCAAGCATCTCGCTGTTGTGGCACTCGCCCTCGCGGCGTTTGCGGCGTGTGAACCGAATGCCGGTGTCACGGAGCCGCGGGGCGCCGTCCGGGCGTCGCTGATCGGACCGCAGAACGATGATCAGCGCGACGGTGATGGCGGCCCACGTGCCGTTTACACCCTCACGAACCAGGTCGCCGGCAATGCGGTCGCGGTCTTCGCGCGCGCGGCGGACGGTACGCTCACGCCCGCCGGCAGCTTCTCCACCGGTGGCGCAGGCACGGGCGCCGGCCTCGGCTCGCAGGGCGCGGTGACGTTGAGCAACGACGGACGACTCCTGTTCGCGGTCAATGCGGGTTCGAACGACGTGTCCGTGTTCCGGGTCGATCCACAGGGCCTGTCACTGCTGAGTCGCACACCCTCGGGTGGGACGTTGCCGACGAGCGTCACGGTCTCCCGGAATGTCGTCTATGTGCTGAACACCGGCGGCGCGGGAAACATCAGCGGGTTCACGGTGGGCTCGACCGGCGGACTCACGCCGATCGCCGGCTCCACAAAGTCACTCTCCACCGCCGCCGCCGGTCCGGCGGAAGTGTCGTTCAGCCCGGACGGTCGGGAACTCGTCGTGACCGAGAAGGGCACCAGCCAGCTCGATGTCTATCCGGTCGACAAAAACGGCGTCGCGGGCGAGCGCACGTCGTACACGTCGGCCGGCGGGACACCGTTCGGCTTCGCGTTCGGACCGCGCAATCTGCTGTTCGTATCTGAAGCCGCGGCGCCAGGGTCGGCGTCGTCCTACGCGTTGAACAACGAAGGGAACCTCCAAGTCATCAGTGGAGCTGTGCTCACCCATCATGGCGCGCCGTGCTGGGCCGTCGTGACGACTGATGGCCGCTTCGGCTACACCGGCAACGGGTCTGGCTCGGTTTCGGGTTTCAGCATCGCGCCTGACGGCGCGATCCGTCTCCTCGGGGACGGCGCGACCGCCGTCATCGGCAACGGGGTGAACGATATCGCGCTGAGCGCCAACAGCCGCTACCTGTACGTCCTGCAGACCGGTGGCGCGCAGGCCATTCACGCGTTCCGCGTTCAAGACGACGGAAGCCTCACGGCTCTGGGACCGGTCGGTGGACTGCCGACAGGTACCAGGGGACTCGCGGCTTTCTGAACATTCCAACGGAACGGGGTGCAGGGCACTGCGCCCCGCTTCCACAATCAGCCCGATACAGACACGAGAAAGGACAGCAAGATGGCAAAGCGTAGATCGATACTTATCGGTACCGCCCTCGTCGCGGGTGCCGCCCTGTGGTACTTGTTCCGGCCGGATGCGCTGGTGATCAGCAAGACCGTGAACGAATCGTTTCCAGTGGCTGAGGCGTCCGCGCCGGCGATGGCGGAATCGCCGGGCATGGCGCATTCGTCGATGAAGAGTGAATCAGCCATGACGGAGGCGCATGCGGGGCAGATGGCGGGCCAAATGGCGGGCCAAATGGCGGACGAAAAAGAACCCGTCAAGCTCGTCACCGGCCGATTCCATACGAACGCGCACGAGACGAAGGGGCTCGCCACGATCTACCGGCTCGATGATGGCCGGCGTGTGCTGCGATTGACCGAGTTCGCGACCTCCAACGGCCCCGATGTCCGCGTGTATCTCGTCGCGGCCAGCGATGTGCAGAAGGAGCATGCAGCGAAGCAGGCGGGCGTAGTGGATCTTGGTGCGCTGAAAGGCAACATCGGCGATCAGAACTACGATGTGCCGGCGGGTCTCGATTTGAGTAAGTACCGGGCGGTGTCCATCTGGTGCCGCCGGTTCAGCGTCAACTTCGGGGCCGCTCCGCTCGCCGAGGCCATGTGACGCGGAACGCTTTACTGGCGGGGCTGGTAGTGGCCGGACTCGTCGCGAGCAGCGCCGCGGCGATCCGGCCGGCGGTCTCGCGGGGCGGCGGGCCTCGAGCGCCCGAGCTCACCAACACGAGTTGGCTCAACGCCGACCAGCCGCTGCGGCTCGCACGGCTCTCCGGCCGGGTCGTGCTACTCAACTTCTGGGTGTTCACCTGCGGCAACTGCACCCGCACCGTGCCGTCGCTGGTGGCGTACGATCGGTTGTATCGGGAGCGCGGGCTCACAATCATCGGCATTCATACGCCGGAATTTCCGCCCTACGCCGGTGAGCACGACAAGGGCAACCTTGCCCGGGCGCTCACGCGGCAGGGTATCGCGTATCCGAACGCGCAGGATAACGACCGCCGCACGTGGGACGCGTACGACATCCATTATTGGCCGAGTTTCGTGTTGATCGACAAGCAGGGGACGATTCGGTACCAGGGGTATGGGGAATTCCATCAGGGCGATCAGGAGTACCGGACGTGGGCAAACCGGATCGAACAGCTCCTTTCCGAGGCGCCCGTAGCCTTCGAGCGAGGGCCGCCGTTCCGCCTTGTGGCAGCGCCCGGGGTGCGCATCAACGCGCGCCTCAAGCCGGCGCTCGAGTTGGACGATGGGACGGTCGTGCGCTTCGATTCACCCGTGCTCACACCAGACTCGGCCTACTTCGCAGCGGTGCCGACTGCCGCGCCGCCGCTGACCGGCCGTCGGCAAGGGACGCTTCGCCTCAGCCTGTGTCCGCCGGGCGAGAAGATCTGTCGGCTGGTGGAGATGGTCGTGGCCTGGTGAAGCTACGCGACAGTACTACGGCCGCTCGGCCGAGGGAAGCCACAGTGTAAACGTGCTTCCCCGGCCGAGCACGCTGTCCACTTCGATTCGTCCTTGCTGCAGCTCAGCAAACAGTCTCGCGATCGCTAGCCCCAAGCCCGTCCCCCCCAGCTCGCGGCTGCGCGACTGATCGATGCGGAAGAACCGGTCGAAAATCCGGTCCACATGCTCGGCTCCAATGCCGGGCCCGGTGTCGCTGACGCGTACACCGACCTCTGTCCCATTGCGCTCGATGGCGAACGTGACGCGGCCCCTCGACGTATAACGGACGGCATTGGATGCCAGGTTGAGGAGGATGTGACGGGTGCGATCCGCATCGCCAATGGCTTCGGTTCGTTCCGACGGTTCCGATCGCACAGTCAGCGGTTTCCCAATCGACATTGCCTCCGTTATCTCACGCACTTCTTCGACCACGGCGGTGAGATCGAATGGCGCATGCGCCAACGCCAGCTGCCGGTTTTCCCCGCGCGCGATCAGCAGCAGCTCCTCGACGAGCTTCGTCGTGCGGTCGAGCTCGCGCTCCATCGCGACGAGCGCCTCGCGGATCTGGGCTTCCGAGCGGCCGTCTTCGGACGCCCATTGCACCTGGGCACGCAAATGGGTGAGCGGCGTGCGCAGCTCGTGGCTTGCGTCTGCCGTGAAGGACTGGAGGGCGCGATGCGCCCGGTCGACGCGTTCGAGCATGCGATTGATGCTGTCCGCCAGCTCGGTTACTTCCGCCTGCCCCGTGGGACTCATGAGCCTCGTCCCCAGCTCCGACGGACCAATCGCGCGCGTTTCTCCAGTGACCCTCTCGAGCGGTTGCAGTGCCGCGTCGACCGCCTGACGCGCGGCGCGGGCTGATGCGAACGCGGCGACCGGCAGCAATAGAGCCGCCGCCGCAACCAGCACGCCGAGTGGCACCAGATAAGATTGCCGGCTGGCGACGACGTAGATGTCGAACTCGCCCATGGCGCGATGGAGGACGCGATAGCGCCAGCGGGCGCGCTGCGTGATTGCCGAAACGAGGTCACTAGGCGCGCCCTCGAGACGGCGGGCCGGCATTCCGGGAGAGATGTAATAGACCTGCGGCATGCCGCCCGCGTTCGTCGTGGTCCGCGTGATGAGCACCTGACCACCCATGCCCACGAGCTGGTCGGCCAGCGCCGACGGCATCACGCCGCCCGGCGCGCTGGTCGAATCGCGATAGGCGCCGAGGAGCGACTGAATGACGTCCGCCGAATGCTCGAGTGAGCTTCGCAGCGCCATCTCGGCCGCGGCCGCGAACAGCAGCACGACGACCAACGCATATCCCGCCAGCGTGATCCACGCGACGCGACTGAAGCGGCGCGTGAGCACCTGACTCAGGCGGCGCTCACTCATGCGTGTCGGCCTCCAGCCGATACCCCACGCCGCGGACCGTGCGAATCGGCGCGGACCGCCCGCCAAAGCTCAACTTCTTGCGCAGGTAATTGACGTACACGTCCACGACGTTCGTTTCGGGATCAAATTTGTAATTCCACACCGCCTCCGCGATGCGCGACCGCGACACCGTGCGGCCCGCATTGCGCATGAGAAACTCGAGCAGCGCGAATTCACGCGGCGAGAGATCGATAAGGCGTTCGTCCTGCATGACGCGGCGCGACAACGGATCGAGCGTGACGTCCCCGGCTTTCAGCGTCGCATCCTTGTGCCGCAGCTCTGCCCGTCGGATGAGCGCATGCACGCGCGCGAGCAGCTCGGGCAAATCGAAGGGCTTTGTCACATAGTCGTCGGCGCCGCCTTCGAGACCGCGAACGCGAGATTCGAGCTCGTCTTTCGCGGTGAGCAACAGGACCGGCGTCGAGACGCCCCGTTTCCGCAGCTCCGCGACGACGCTGAACCCATCGCGGCCCGGCAACATCACGTCGAGCACGACGCACGTGAAGCTTCCCTCCAGCGCGCGCTCCAGGGCACGGTCGCCGGAATCGGTTTCCGTCACGCCGTACCCTTCCTCGCGGAATGCTTTGCTCAGGAAGCGCCGCAGGTCGCGATCATCTTCGACGAGAAGGATCTGCACGCCGCTAACGTACGGTGGCGCAGCAGCGTGGGGCAATGTGAGGAGGATGAGAATGTTCTAACGTGATGCGCCGGCACTTCCATCCCGTGAGCGAGATCGGCACATTCCGTCCATGAACATGGCACTCCTGTTGGCACTGAGCCTGACAACGCCGCTGGACACGGCGACATTCGCTGGCGGCTGCTTTTGGTCCATGGAGCATCCCTTCGAGCTGGACGGCGTCTCATCCATCGCGGTCGGTTTCATGGGTGGCAGCACCAAGAATCCCTCGTACATGCAGGTGGTTGAGGGAGGGACGGGTCATCTCGAGTCTGTGCAGGTGGTCTACGACCCGGCGAAGGTGAGTTACCAGACGCTGCTCCAGGCGTACTGGCACAACATCGATCCATTCCAGGCGGATGGGCAGGCCTGCGACACGGGGCCGAACTATCACACGGCGATCTTCGTCCGGAATCCGGAGCAGCGCCGTGCCGCCAGCGCGTCGAAGCAGCTGATCACCGAGCGGTTCCATCGAGAAGTGGTCGCGCAGATTCTGACGGCCGGCGCCTTCTATCCGGCCGAAGAGTATCACCAGCATTACGCCAAGAAGAATCCCGTGCGCTACGGGATGTATCGCACCGGCTGCGGCCGCGACCGCCAGCTGCGCGTGATTTGGGGGGACGACGCCGGGAAAGTCAGCACGTCACCGCATACCGAGGTGAGACCAGCAATGTATACCGTGAAGCCCAGGCCGACCGATGCCGAGCTGCGGCACACGTTGACGCCGTTGCAGTACGAGGTGACGCAGCACGAGGCGACCGAACGGCCTTTCCAGAACGAATTCTGGGATAACCACAAGGCAGGGATCTACGTGGACGTCGTGTCGGGAGAGCCGCTCTTCAGCTCGGTGGACAAGTTCGAATCCGGCACCGGTTGGCCGAGCTTCACGCGGCCGCTGGAGACGGCGAATGTCAGGACGCGTACGGACTACAAGCTCGGCCTGCCCCGGACG
>DATGVZ010000064.1:0-21447 GCA_035299765.1 Gemmatimonadales bacterium | reverse complement strand
ACGGCTGGACCGCGGTCGAACTAGTTCAGGTCGCCTCTTCCCACCGTCAGCGCGAGTCCCTCGACGGTATCTCTGTGACTGTCGTTCGCGCGACCTTGGTCAATGCGATAGGCGAGTCGCACCCACCAGCGGCGCTTGGGGAGTCTCGCCTCGACGCCGAGGTCCACGCCTCGACCGCTGGCAGACGAGGCCGGTCGGTTGAGTGTGCCGCTGAACCCGTCCCACATCTCGACGAAAGTGTCCAGATACCCGGGGAAGATTGCGCCCCGCGCGCTGACGCCACCCGACCAAAACAACCAGCGCCGGTCACTGAGGCCGGGGGCGACGAACGTGCGTGCGCGAGGCCCCAGCCATAGGCCCAGCCAAGAGCGTGCCTTGTACCCCACGAGTGCCTCCCCTTGGACGACATCGCGCGCCGCAGTGTCACTCGTGACGTGCCCTTGCCCGTAGCGCAGTCGTGCGGCGAACCGGCCTCGCGTGGCGAGCGCCTCCCCGCCGAACTGCGATCCACTCAGCCGGGCTTGCGCAGTCCCAAGACGGGAATGGAGGATCTCGCTCGCACCGGTCGCGCCGAACGACACCGTCCAGGGCGACTGTGCGCGTAGTTGCGGGGTGAGTGTGAGCGCGCTGAATAGCGCGGCGCATGCAAACCTGAGCTGGCGCGTCACGGCCCGGTCCCCCCGGGGGTCAGGATCACCGGCACACCGGTGCGCACGCCGATCAAGCCACGTCCTTGCTCGGCATTGCGGCGAGCCACGTCCGCGACTGCGCGGCGCCAATCACGAATCACTCGGTTATGAGCCACGTTCGCGGGGATCTGCCGCCCAGGTCGGTGGGACAGGAATGCCGCGATACTCGCGAGTGTGACCGTGCCTCCCACGGCGAAGCGCGCGCCACTCGGCTGCTCTCCGCGAGCGACGAGGCCCGGCAGGACCGCCACGCCTACGCCCGCGAGGACGCCGGGAGCCAGAACTCGCAACGCCGGTCCGATCGGTTGCCGTTCGGGCAGCAACGCCGAGTCGGCGGGCGGCGGCGGGTGGGGGAGCGTATCAGTCGGACCCGGAAGCACCTCGACCGGCATGCGCAGGATGCGCACGACGCGCCCATCGCGATCGAAGGACGACACGGTCAGCGCGTATCCGCCGGTCGGCGGCGGATTCGTGCCGGCCGAGTCGAGGCCGTTCCAGGGGACGACGAGGCTGTCCCCGATCGGGCCTCGATACAGCGTGCGTACCACATGTCCATCCAACGCGACGAGAGTCGCGGCGATGTCGTGGACGGAACTGGCGTAGAGTCTCACCACCATCGCCTCGCTGCCCGGCCGGATCGCCGTGTCCGCGGACGCTTCACCGATGACCGTTGGCGTTGCGCGCCGGACGACCTCGTAGAGCAGCAGCAGCTGCGGCGGAAACACGAGCTCGTCGGGGCGAAACCGCGGGTTCGTGAGGACGAGCCGGCGCGCGATCGCTCGCGCCGAATCGCGGCGATCGCGGAGCAGCTCGGTCGCCGTCAGATAGATCAGCGCCCGCGAAACGTCGGCGCCGGATAGAGCACCGCTGCCTTGGACGGCGAGCGCGCGGCGCAACAGACCCGCGGCCTGCTCGAACTCGAGGTCGTCGTAGGCCCGAACGCCTTGTGTGAGCGCGGCGCCCGCCGCCTGAGCGGCAGCGAGACGAGGCACAGCCAGCGTGCCACCGCAGAGTCCGAGGAGCAACAGCAGCGCGGGTCTCATGAGGCGATCGGCTTGAGCGTTTTGCGCGTCCACTTGATCTCCTGGCCGGGCGCGGCGGTGAACACGCTATCAAACGGCGCGAAGCCGTCACGCTTCACCTGCACATGGTGACGACCCGGCGCAATCTCCAGCCCGATGACCGGCGTGCTGCGAATCGGCTTGCCGTCGACGAAGACCAATCCGGGCGGCTGCGTACTCAGTGACAGCCGGGCGCGCGCGGCAGCTGGCGCGCGGGTTCGCAGAGGCGCAGCAACTTGCGGGACCGAGTCCGCAATGCGATGTGGCGTGGCGCCGTTCGCCGGCCCACTCGGTCGCAGCGCTGCCCAGATACCGCCTCCGAGGAGCACGATCCCGGCAACAACGGAGTAGACGATCGCGCGGCGCCGCGGTTGGGAAAGGCGGACCGTCAGGGCATCTGCCAGCGCGCGGCGCGATGTCACGGCCGCACTCGCGCTCCTGAACGCGGCGGAGACCCGCCGGTCCGCGTCGCCTCCCAGCGCGCGTATGAACGCCGCGACGTCGGGGAACCGCTCGGAGGGATTCTTGCTCATCGCGCGCCCCACGGCGTCCGAAACATTGGCCGCAATGTCGGGCCGCGCATCGCTGAGGCGCGGGGCGGGCTCGAGCAGGTGTTTGCGGATCAGCTCACCGACCGACTCGCCGGTGAAGGGAAGTGCGCCGGTGAGCGCTTCCCACACCAGGATCGCGAGCGAGTACTGGTCGCAGCGACCGTCCACGGGTTTTCCTTCAACCTGCTCCGGAGCCATATAGCGCGGCGTGCCGAGCGACGCGCCTGTCTGCGTGAGCGAGACACTGCCAAAGGCGCGCGCGACGCCGAAGTCGCACACGTACGCCCAGCCCGACTCCTCGATCATCACGTTCGCCGGCTTCACGTCGCGATGCACCACGCCCTGCCGGTGCGCGTACTGCAGGGCGTCGCCGACCTGCTGGACGATGCTGAGCACGTCCGCGAGAGCCAGGGCACCGCGCTCACCGATGATTTGCTCGAGCGACCGGCCGCGGATGCGTTTCATCGTGTACCAGAGGAACGTGCTCGTCGAACCCACGCGGAAGATCGGCACGATGTGGGGGTGATCCAACGACGCCGAGATCTTGCCCTCGCGCTCGAATCGCTCGGCCGCATCGGCGCCGTGGAGGAGCTGGAGCGGCAGCACCTTGATCGCCACCTGGCGGTTGAGCTCCATTTCCTGCGCCAAATAGACGAGCGACATGCCGCCCCGCCCGAGGAGATCCGTGATCTGGTACTGGCTGGCGAGATCGCGCCGGAGTGCACTCAACAGCTCGGCGGGGATACTCTCGCCGGCCGCCGCGTTCGTTGTGGCGTCGAGGACATCGTCGTCTTTAGGGGACATGGAAATCCGTCGCCGCAGTGACGACGTCGGAATTGCCGCCGAAGGAGACCCATGGGCTACAGCGCGACGTTTGGTCACACGCGCGGGCTCGCCAATGGTAGTTGGCGCCGAGTAAGCCGACCGAGTATCCCGCGGCGGCAGTGGCGGTACTACCCGACGCGACGCCCGTGCCGCGATACAGGTTCGTCGAACCATCGAACGCGGTGTTGGTCGTCTGGGACTCGACTTCGAGCACCACGACGTCGCCGGGATCGGGGTCGGTCACCGTCGCTTTAAACGTCACCGTCTGGGCGCTGCCCAACCCGCCACCCGTTCCCCCGCCGACCGGAATCGCGACGGCGCCGTTGAACTGATTCAGGGAGAAGGCGTCGATCGCCGGATCTTCCGGGATAGCGTTGACGAAGAAATCGGACGCGGCGTCGGGGTTCCCCCCAAAACTCAACCAGGCGCTACAGCGCAATGTTTTATCGCAGGTACGGGCGCGCCAGTGATACCCCACATTTTCGACCAATCCGGTTGTGCGAATCCACGCCGTCTGGCCCACGCCAACGAAACTGCTTTGGTGAGTCGCGGAGCCGCTGAACGGACTCGACGACTGGACGAGTTCGAGCTCGAGCCGCACGGAGTCACGCAGATTGGGATCGTTGAGTGTCCCCTTGAACACGGCCACGCTCTCCGGCGTCGTCGCGCCGATGCCAATCGACGTGGTGCTGTCGCTGCGGAACTGCCCGATCGATTGCGGCAGACTGGGCGCACGTTCCCGAACCACAGAGAGGACGAATGCACCCGTGTCGGGCGTCCCAACCGACGTGGCCTCGATGACGTAACGGCCACTCGCGGGAGCCGGAAATTCCAGGATACAGGAAGGGCCCGTGTAGCCGGGGCAGTCGTCGTTCTGACTCAGCAGCGTGCCGAGACTGTCATGCAGTGTGAGGTAGGCATTGAAGCTCGGGCTCGAGAGCCGGAAGGAGAGTGTATCTCCGGCGTTCGCCGTCAGGCTGTACCGTTTCGCAAGACTGCCCGCTCGATCGGGCGCGCCGCAGTCCGCCAACGCAATCGAGGCGTTGACCACCGTATCAGCGGTGATCGCCGGCTCGGCACACGGCTTGATTTTGAAGCTGACCGTGACGGTTCTCGGTGAGCCGATGGCTCCGGGTGCCGTGATCGTCACGGTTCCCGTCTGCATGCCCTGACCGAGCGCGCTCGGCGTCAGCGAAACAGTGGTCGAGTCCTGTGGCGGCGCGCCACCGCTGTCCGCGGACAGCGTGAGCCATGGACCATCGACGCCGCCCTTCCATTTGAGCGGTAGTCCTCCGGTATTGTCGATCCGCAGGACGAATGTGTGCGGCTGCGCGCTGCCGGCGAACGCCGAATCCAGGCGCGATTGCGGAGACACGGTGAGTTCGGCCGCGGGCGCGAGAATGGCAAACGCGACGGGCACTTTGAGCGTGTCGCCTGGAGACTGCATGGCAGTGAAAACGATCGTGTCGTGGTGGATGACCTGCGACAATGTGTCGGCCCGCAGCGTGGCGACCACACTGTCCGGCGCACCGCCGGAACCGGTCGAGAGTGTCAGCCAGGGGGCCGTCGCGGTCGCGTTCCACACGAGGGTTGCGCCGTCCGCGCTCGTCAGCCGCAGCATCGCGATGACATCGACACGCGAGCCGGCGTGCGCTGAGTCGAGGACTGAGACCGGACTTACCACCAAGCGGTCGTGGACCCCCGGCTGCACGAGCTTGTCGATGCGGCACGTGGCGACCGACATCGCGAGCACCAAGAGCAAGGAGCCCGTCGCCAAATCAATGGCGGCGGGCTGAGCATACATCAGGATCGTGTCGAACAAGCTCGCGGGGCGCGTAACGGCCAAGTCCCGGTAATTGGACGATTTATCCTACAATACCTGTAGCCGGGAAGGCCGTGTGGGTCGTCACGTTGCCGCGTAAGCCGTTATCACCCGGGCACCTAGGTTAGTGCGGCTGCAGGAGTTGCTTCATGAACCGGTCATGCCTCTTCCCACCGCCTCGACCGATCGAGCGCCTTCCGCCAGCCCGACTCGAGCTGCTTGCGCTGCGCTGATTTCATCGCTGGTGTGAACCGGCGATCCACCTGCCACTGCGCGGCAATCTGCTTTTGATCCTTCCAATAGCCGACCGCCAATCCAGCCAGATACGCCGCGCCGAGTGCTGTGGTCTCGGTGACTTTGGGCCGCACCACGGGGACGCCGAGCAGGTTCGACTGGAATTGCATCAGCAGATTGTTTGCTGATGCGCCGCCGTCCACGCGCAGCTCTTTCAGCTTGATGTTGGCGTCGGCTTCCATAGCCCGCAGCACGTCGGCCACTTGAAACGCGATTCCCTCGAGCGCGGCGCGCGCGATGTGGGCCGCGGTCGTGCCGCGCGTGATGCCGGCGACCAGACCGCGCGCGTATTGGTCCCAATGCGGCGCGCCCAAACCGGCGAACGCGGGGACGAGATACACACCCTCCGGGTCCGTGACCTGCGACGCCAAGGCTTCGACTTCCGACGACGACTTGATGATGCCTAGCCCATCGCGCAGCCACTGCACGACAGCGCCCGCGATGAAGATGCTGCCTTCGAGCGCGTACTCGGTGCGCTTGCCGATGCGCCACGCCACCGTCGTCAGGAGATTGTGCTTCGACACGATCGGCTTGGTGCCGGTATTCATCAACATGAAGCAGCCGGTGCCGTAGGTGTTCTTCACCATTCCGGGCTCGGTGCACGCCTGCCCGAACAGCGCCGCCTGCTGGTCGCCCGCGATGCCCGCGATCGGGATCGCGCCGCCGAACAAGGTGGTCTCCCCGTAGACTTCGCTCGAGGAGCGCACCGCTGGCAACACCGAGCGCGGTACGCCGAACAGTCTCAGCAGCTCATCGTCCCAATCTCCGGTCCGCACGTTGAACAGCATCGTCCTCGACGCGTTGCTCGGATCGGTCGCATGCACTCGGCCACCCGTGAGATTCCAGAGGAGCCAGGTATCCACAGTGCCGAACGCGAGCCTGCCGGCTTTCGCCTTGGCGCGCGCGCCGGGAACGTTGCGCAGAATCCACTCGAGCTTCGTGCCGGAGAAGTAGGCGTCCACGACGAGGCCGGTCTTGCGCTTGATCAGTGGTGCGAGCCCGCGCGCTTTCAGCCGATCGCACGCCGCTGCCGTGCGACGATCCTGCCAGACGATGGCGTGGTGCACTGGCGTGCCGGTTTCCCGGTCCCACACCACGGTCGTTTCGCGCTGATTCGTGATCCCGATGGCGGCGATATCGCCTGCAGTCAGTCGCGCTTTGCCAATCGCTTCCGACGCCGTGTGTAGCTGCGACGCCCAGATCTCGGTCGCATCGTGCTCCACCCAGCCCGGCTGCGGAAAGATTTGACGGAATTCTCTCTGCGCCGATGACACGACGTTGCCGCCATGATCGAATACGATCGTGCGCGAGCTGGTCGTGCCTTGGTCGAGGGCCAGGATGTGCTTCATGTCGCCGACCAAGCCACCCTATAAAGGAAGGCGGCGATCAGGCCGCCGATGATCGGCCCGGTGATTGGGATCCACGCATAGCCCCAATCGGAGTGTCCCTTGCCCGGAATCGGAAGTATCGCGTGGGCGATCCGGGGACCCAGATCGCGCGCCGGATTGATCGCGTAGCCCGTCGGCCCGCCGAGCGACAGGCCGATGGACCACACGATGATCCCGACCAGTGCCGGTCCGAGACCCACGTCCCAGCTATAAGCCGGGTTGAGATTCTTTGGCGTCAGGATGGTCAGCACGCCGAGCACGAGCACCGCGGTCCCGATGATCTCGGTCACGAGGTTGGAGATCGAGTTGCGGATGGCGGGGGCGGTGCAGAAGACGGCGAGCTTCAGGGCCTGACTCTCGGTGACGCGCCAGTGCGGCAGGTAGGCAAGCCATACGACCGTAGCGCCGAGTACAGCTCCCAGCATTTGTGCCGCGATATAGAGCGGCACCTTCGACCACGCGAATTTGCCGATGGATGCGAGGGCGATCGTGACGGCGGGATTGATGTGCGCGCCGCTGAATGTGCCGACGGCATAGACGGCGACCGTCACAGCGAATGCCCAGCCCGTAGTGATGACGATCCAGCCGGAGTTCTGACCTTTGGTTTGACTGAGCACCACGTTGGCGACCACGCCGTCGCCCAGGATGATGAGCAGCATGGTGCCGACGAGCTCGGCGAGAAAAGGTGACATGAGGCGGCGAAGGTATCAGTGAGTCGGGGAGTTGTCTACGTTGCGAATCTGTCCCTTTCTCCCGTGACGCGACTCACACTCCGTTGGTTCGCACGACGACGCGAGTAACGAGCGTGACCGAGCGGAGCGTCATTAGTCTTTATAGTATTCGGCGGTCACGTTCAGCACTGGTCGCAATCACCGGAGGTTCGATGCACGGAACACGATCTTTACTGCTCCTCGCTCCCGCGGCGCTGGTCTTCACCGCTTGCAGTCCAACCGCACCCCACCCATCACAACGAATCAGTCTCTCGGCGACAATCGGCTCGGCCGCGCATTCCGCTGCGTCGGGCATCGCTGCGGACGTCATCGTCGGTGGGAGCGGTGGCAAGGTGCGCATCACGTCGGCGCAAATGGTGCTGTCTCACCTCAAGCTGGCGGGCGATGCGGCGTGCTCGAGCAGCTCTGACGGCGAGACCGCCGAGGCGAGCGGGGCGAGCGAGTCGCCCGACGCCAGCGAGCCCGACGCCAACAACAACGACGAGCACGACTGCGAGTCCATGGATATCGCGCCCGTGCTGATCAGCCTGCCACTCGACGGATCAACCAAGGTGATCCTCGACGCCGTCGTCCCGGCGGGCACCTACACCGGGTTGCGGGCGAAGCTCGAGGCCGTCGAGGGCGATGACGACGGCGCGAGCGCGTTTCTCACCGCCCACCCCGAATTTCAGGGCGTCAGCGTGAAGGTCGGCGGCGTGTTCACCGACGCAGCCGGGGTTGATCATCCGTTCACCTTTACTTCAGGCGTCGAAGCGGAGATCGCGGTCGACTTTCCGGCCCCCGTCACGGTCGGCGCCAGCACGTCGAACCTCACGATCGACGTGAACGTGGGTAGCTGGTTCACGGGCGCGGCGGGCGCCGCGATCGATCCTACGAACGCCGCGAACCAGTCGGCGATCGAGCAGGCGATTCGCGCGTCGCTCAGCGCGTTCGAAGACGACAACCACGACGGCATGGACGATCACCAAGAGAGCGGCCACTAACCGCCGTCCCGACTGACTGAAAACAGCAAGCCCCACTGCGAGTGCCGCAGTGGGGCTTTGTTTCGTCCCGCTACCCGAGACCGTTTAGCTTGCCTGTTCCGCTTCCTTGGCGTCCCGCGCGGCCTGATGTTGCGCTTCGCGCGCCTCCGCAGCCGACAGCCCCAGGCCCTGGAGCGTCTGCCCGAGGCTCTTGCCGCTCTTCAAGCCATCGAGGATCGCTTGCGTGGTGATGTTCGGGTTCTTCGCGCTCAGGTTGTGCGCCACCATGTTTGCGGCAACGAACTGCCCGCGCTTCAGGTTGGGGTTCGCCTGCTTCGCCGTTGCATAAGCGCTCTCGAGGGCGTCGGGCGTCATGCCGAGCTTTGCCGCGATCCCCTTGAACGAATCATGGTCCTTGGGCGTTGGCGCGGTCGCCGATGGGTGCGCCGCCCGATGGCTCCTCGGCGGCTGCGCGGGCTTCTGCGCGACGGCAACCGTGTACATAGCGAGCGCGAGCCCGCAGACGAGCGCCGTGCTCGTGCACAATCTCGATGTCACATTCATGAACGTTTCCTCCGGTTTGGGTCCTCGCGCCTTAGGACCGCCCGAAGGCGCCAAACGTCACGCTGGGGGGTGGAGGCTGTGACGCCGGACGGCGGAGCGGGGTGTTAAGGCGTGCGCATTTCCCTTCGCTATCTCGGTGTGCTGTTCGCGGTGCTCGGCGGCGCACCCCTTCGAGCCCAGACGGCTGCGGTGGGTGCCACGGCCGGCACCGTAAAGCTTACCTCTCAGCGCTCCGAACAGGCATTGACGGGCGTCGTGCAACTCCAGGCGGCACCATGGCTCAGCGTGTCGGCGACGCCGTCGTTCGTCCACGTCTCCGACATCGTGAGCGGCCAGTCGGTGTCGAGCAGCGGGATGGGCGACCTGCCGCTGTCCGCCGATGCGTCTCACTCGTTCGCGACGGCCGGTTCGCCGGTCCTGGCGTCGGCGCTCACGGTGGTGTTTCCGACAGGAAACGCGGCATGCGGACTCGGGAGCGGCGAGACGTCGTTCGGCCTCGACCTCGGGGCCGGTGTTTCGCCAAGCCCGCGCCTCCACCTCTCGGCGGATGCGAGCCGCAGCATCAGCGGCCTCTCGGCCCAATCCAGTCTAAGCGCACCCCACGCGACGTCGCTTCGGGGCGAGGCGAGCTACGACGTCGCGCCCAGCTGGACCACCAGCGTCTCGCTCGGCGCCGACGTGGGCCAGTCGGACTCCACACAGGCCCTGAGCCGCACACTAGGTGCGGGGATAACCCATGCGCTCGCGGGGACGCTCACCCTCACGGTGGACGCAGGCGTGGGGCTCTCGGCGGCGTCGCCCAAGTGGGCGCTGTCGATCGGCATCGGCAGAGTGTTTGCCGGCACGTCGCCGGTCAGCCTGGCGTCGCCGTCCCGGCGCCTCAAATCGACCTTTGTCGGCGGCGTGAGCCGCGGGAGCGGAGGGGGGAAGATCGGGTGCCGCTGAGCCCCGACTCGACTTCGCGGTAGCGCTTCTCCTGGTGACGTCCATCACCCCTCGCCGGGCCGCTTCCTCTACATTTGCCCCAGCACTCACGCCGTTCCAGGACGGGCCGTGCCCTCCCGCCCCCATCTCGCTGTTGATCCAGAGGTGCCGCGCACACGGCTCCCGCGCTTGTTCCCGGAGCCCTCTTTTCGAGGGATCGGATCATGGCCGCCTGGAATATCTTCGGACACGAAACCACCACTGAGAAGCTTCCCGCCGAGCTGCGCGCGATCCTTGCGGAGATGAAGCGCGAGCGGGTGGCGTTCGAGGCGCTCGCCAACGCCGCTCGAGACTCCAGTCAGAACCTCGCCCAGCTCACGCAGCCCGTCAGCGAAGCGCAAAAGGTAGTGAGCGAGCTGCAGGCGCGCGTCAAATCGCTGGAGCGGCTCGTCCCGGTCCTCGCGACACTCGACGAACAGACCGAGAACGTCGCCAAGGTTCAGCGCCGTACCGAGACGCAGCTCACCCAGAACTCCGACAGCGCCAAGCAGCTGCGCACCGAGATCGACGAGCTGCGCGGTGTCCTCGAACAGGCGCTGGCGCTGAAGAATGAAGTAGCCGGCTTCCTCGAGCTGGGCGGCGGCTTCAAAGCGCTACGGATGGACGCCGACACGCTGAGCACCGAGGTGCGCGAGCTCATGCAAGGATTCGAGCGCGTGCGAGAGCGCCAGGAAGAGCTGCGCAAGACGAGCGAGGCAGTGGCGACGCGGTTCACCGCGTTCGAGGACCGGCAGCAGGACGTGCAACGCAGCGTCACGGAAACCGAGTCGCGCGCCGCGACCGTCGGCCAGACGCTCAAAGATCTGAGCCAGGCTGCCGCCGACGCGGCGCAGACCAAACGCCAGCTCACGACCCTCAAGGCGCTCGCCGACGGCGTCACGCAAAAAGTCGCGGCGCTCGAGCAGCAGCGCGACGTCGTGGAGCGTGCCACGAGTGAGGTCACCCGCCTCCACGAGTTGATGGGCGAGGTGGATGAGAAGATCCGTCGCCACGAGCAGAGCGCGAAGGGCCTCGGCGAGCTGGAGTCGAAAGTCGCCGATCTCAAAGAGCTGCACGGCGAAGTGCTGCAACGCTCGACCGAGATCACCGCCCACCACGATGCCGTAAAGCGCGCCGATGAAGAGCTGCGCGGTCGGCTAACGGCCCTGCGTGACGACGTGCAGCGCGCGGTGAAGCGGTTCGAGCTGGAGAACCAGGGGCTCGACGCAGTCGGGCAACGCATCGTCGATCTTCGCGGCGCGCTCACCGCAATGGAAGCGCGCTTCAAGTCACTGGAAGAGTCGAGCCGCAGTATCACCGACGTCCGGTCTCGCGCGGACGGCTTGGTGGCTCAGCTCGAGAGCATCGCCGAAAATGTGGCGCTGCTCGGAACGCAGGCCGAGCGCGTGCGCGCAATGGAGACGAGCACCGGCCGGCTGGGGACCACAGTTGAGGAGATGACTCAGCGCGTCGCGCGGCTGGAACATGCGCAACCCGGGGTGCAAGCAGTCTTGCAGGATGTCGCGAGCCTCGCGGGGACGCACGAGGCGGTGAAAGGGGCGATGGAGCAGATGCAGGCGGCTGCCGGCGAGATCGCGCGCGTGCGCGAGGCTCAGTCAGGAACGAAAGCGTGGCTGACCGGCGTGACGGATCAGATCGACGCCCTGCGAACCGAGTTGGCCGCCGTCGAAGAGCTGAAGCCGACGGTCGAATCAGTGCGGGGCGAAGCGGATCGGCTGTCGAAAGCGATGGCGCAGATCGACGCGCGCGGTCGCATGGTCGAGGACTTGAACAAGCGTCTTTCCGACCTCAACACGCTCGGCACCCAGCTCGACGAGCGCAGTCGCGAGCTGCACACGCGCATGGCTGGGGCCGACGAGCGCTTCGCGGCGCTCGCTGCCCACGCCGACGAGGCGGCCCGCATCGAGAAGATGGTGCCGACGGCCGTGGCCACTGTAGATCGCGCGGAGCGCCGAGTCGCCGAAGTCGATACGGCCGTCACGGTGCTCGAGGGGCGCGCGCAGAATCTCGAGGGACTCGCCGACCGCACCCGCGCCCTCGGCCAGGAGCTGGAGCTGCGTCAAGCGGCGCTCAACAAAGCGACGGAGCACCTGGAGCGCGTCGCTCAACTGCGTGAGCAGGCGGCGTCCGCGGCACAGCAACTTGAAGAGCGCTCCGGACAGCTCGGCGACGCGGTGGCGACGGCGGGCAGCCGGTTGATCGAGCTGACGGCGACGCTCGACGAGCTGGATAATCGGGCCGGTGGGCTGCGGTTCGCGCAGAAGCGGATGGCGCAGTTCGAGGAACGGCTCGCCAAGTGGGAGGCCGTCGAGTCACAACTCACGCGGGCGCTCGAGCAGGTCAACCAGCGCCAGGCCACGGTGGATGCGCTCCAGGCGGACATGCACCGTCTGTATGAGGTCGCCGAGCGCACGACGGATGATGTCCGCTCGATCGCGTCGGCGAAGGAGGATGTCAGCCAGACGCGCGCGCTGTTGGAGACCGTGCTCAGCATGGTGACGCACGTCCACGACGCCGCGAACGGGTTGGATCACCGCAAACGGCAGGTCGAGCAAGCCGAGGAACGGCTGGCGCGCGCGGAAGCAATGCTCTCGGAGATCCAGGCGGGGCTGGAGAGCTTGCACGGTCAAAAGGCGCTGCTCGATCAAGCGGTGACGCAAGCGAGCTCGCTCGGATTCCAAACGAAGCAGGCGGAGGCGGTGATCGCCTCCCTGCGTCAGGAGCGGGAAATCACGGACAAGGTGCGAGCCGCCGTGACGCAGCTCCGCGAGGAGCGTCAGCCGAAGCCGAAAAGCGCCTAGGAGCTGACGTTTGAGAACAAAAAGCCCCACCGCCAGATCAGCGGTGGGGCTTTTCTCTTCTTGGTCGACTACCGCGTCGCTGTCGCCGGCTCGAACACTCCCACGGTTGGGAATGCGTTGGCCACCAGGAGGGCGCAGAGGGAAGGAGTCACCGCGACAGTATACATTATCGTGGAGTGAACCCCGTCCTCGCGGTCCAGGACTTACGCTACGAATTGTCGGGAGACGGACGAGCGCTCGTCGACGGCGTTTCGTTCACCGTGGGCGCCGGAGAAACACTCGTGCTGCTCGGGCGCAGCGGCTCGGGGAAGACGACGACGTTAAAGCTCGTGAACCGTCTTCTCGTGCCGACGAGCGGCGCCGTGCTGCTCGCGGGGGAGCCGGCTGAGGCTGTCGCCGCGACGCAGCTGCGGCGCCGCATGGGATACGTGATTCAGGAGGTCGGACTCTTTCCGCATTTCACGGTCGCGGCCAACGTGGGACTGTTGCCGCGACTCGAGCAGTGGTCGGAGGATCGCATCGACCGGCGCGTGCGCGAGCTGCTCGTCCTGGTCGGTCTCGATCCCGATACATTTGCCGAGCGCTTTCCGCACCAGCTCTCCGGCGGCCAACGGCAGCGCGTCGGCGTAGCTCGCGCCCTCGCCGTCGACCCGCCGCTGCTGCTTCTCGATGAGCCGTTCGGCGCACTTGACCCGATCACGCGCCTCGAGTTGCAGCGCGAATTCCGCGGCCTCGCGGGCCGCCTGGGAAAGGCGATGGTCTTCGTCACGCACGACGTGCGCGAGGGACTGTTGCTCGGCACGCAGATCGGACTGCTCGACTCCGGGCGCGTAATTTTCCTGGGAACGCCGGATGAATTCCGCGCCAGCGCGCTGCCTGAGGTCCGCCAATTCATGGAAGCCGCCTGAGGCTCTTCCAGTTCTACGCGCGCCACGCGGGCGAAGTGGGGCTGCTCCTCGGCCAGCACATCGGCCTCGTGGCGATCTCAACTGGCCTCGCCTTGCTCATCGGTCTGCCGCTGGGCGTCCTCGTGGCGCGCCGGCCCGCCTGGCGGCGGCCGGTCCTCGGCCTCGCGAATGTGTTCCAGACCGTCCCGAGTCTCGCGCTGTTCGGTCTCCTGATTCCTGTATTCGGCATCGGCGCGTGGACCGCGATCACCGCCCTCGTCGTGTACGCGCTGCTGCCGATCGTGCGCAACACGTACGCGGGGATCGCGGGTGTCGACCCAGCCGTCCGCGAAGCCGGTCGAGGCATGGGAATGACTGACGGTGAGCTGCTGCGACTCGTCGAGCTGCCGCTCGCCGCCGGCGTCATTCTCGCCGGTGTGCGCGTCGCGACGGTGGTGAGCGTCGGCATCGCGACCATTGCGGCCGCGATCGGCGCGGGCGGGCTCGGCGTCTACATCTTTCGCGGCGTGGCGACAGTGGATGATACGCTGATCCTCGCCGGCGCTATTCCAGCTGCGCTACTCGCGCTTCTCGCCGATGCATTGCTCGGATTGGCAGAACGGAGGCTTGTCTGGCGCCCACGATGATGCGTCTGCTGCTCGCGGCGATCGTGCTATCGGGTTGTGGACGCAAGGATCACATCGTCGTCGGCGCGAAGAACTTCACCGAGTCCGACCTCCTGGCCGAAATCGTGGCGCAGCAGATCGAACGCCGTACTGGACTGCCGGTCGAGCGCCGCCTGCACCTCGGCGGCACGTTCGTATGCGACCGCGCCATCAAAGACGGCAATATCGACCTATACGTCGAGTACACGGGGACGGCGTTCACGGCAATCCTGAAGCAACGGCCGATCTCCGACCCAGACAGTGTGTATCGTTTCGTCGCGGCGACGTATGCGCGGCAGTTCCAGCTGCAATGGACGGCGCCGCTTGGCTTCAACAATACGTTCGCGATCCTGGTACGCCGCGCGGATGCGGAGCGCTACGGCTTGCGGTCGATTGGCGATCTCGCCCGCATGGCACCGCGTTGGAAGGCGGGATTCGGTTATGAGTTTCTGGAGCGCGCAGACGGCTTTCCTGGTCTCGCGAAGGTGTACGGATTGACGTTCTCACGACCGCCCAGCGCCATGGATCTGGGTCTCACGTATCGCGCGTTAGCGGGCCATCGAGTGGACGTGATCGCCGGTAACTCGACCGACGGGCAGATCGCGGCTCTCGATCTGGCGGTTCTGATTGACGATCGGCGGTACTTCCCACCCTATCAGGCCGCGCCGATCGTGCGAGCGACGACGCTCGAGAAGTATCCCGCGGTGAGCCCCGCGCTCGCGGAGCTGGGAGACAAGCTCTCCGATGCCGACATGCGCCGACTGAACGTGCTGGCTGATGTGCAGCATAAGGACATCGCGGAGATTGCGCGGGCGTGGCTCACTGAACGGATCCCCTGAGGAGAGTTCCCATGCCAGAAGCTGACGGCGTCGTCGTTGTGCGTGGTGGTGCACGCGGGTTTGTCCAGGAGATCACCACAGGCCGGCATCATCTCGTCGCGGATGAGCCCGTTGCCGCCGGTGGGACAGATCGCGGGCCCGGGCCTTACGATCTGGTTTTGGCGGCACTCGGCTCTTGCATGTCCATGACGATGGCGCTGTACGCGCGAGCGAAGCAGTGGCCGCTCGAGACGGTGGTCGTCCGCTTACGCCACTCCCGGATTTACGCCAAGGATTGCGCCGACTGCGTGGTGAGAGACGACACGATGCTGGATCGCATCGACACGGAGGTTCACGTCTCCGGCGCGCTCACACCAGAGCAGCAACGCAGGCTTGTGGAGATCGCCCACAGGTGTCCGGTACACCGCACGCTCAAGTCCGAGATCAACATTCGGGAGGTGTCGACGCTCACCGCTTAGAGTCGGTCCTGGGGAATGCGGGGGGGGGGCAGCGCAATGTAGTGTGTCGTGCGTTCGCGGCCGACTACGAGCGCACGGATGCGGTCTTCCACCTCACGATCCGATTTCGTGGTCCGATCATGCTGGCGGAGATGCTCCGCCCATGATTCCACCAACCAACACTCCACACAGCGTCGCGGGTCAGCGGAATCCACGAACAGCTCCCAGAAGACGGCGCCATCGCGGCGGCGAATCGGCCGCAGCTGGCTGCGGATGGCATCGACAAAGACGGCGCGCTGCTCCGGTTCGACGATGTACTCGACCGTCACGAGCACCGGCCCGGCTTCGGCGTCGAGGTTTTCGGCCACGACGGGATCGGGCCAGTTCTGTGAGTGCTCCAGATCGCCACCTTCGGCAGCCGCGAGGCGGAACCGCGGTATCACCGTCAAGCCGAGTATCAGCGCACCTCCAGCAGCGGTGAGGGCCCACTGGGTGCCGGCTTGGTTCGCGATGACCCCCCACAGCAGCGCGCCCAGCGCGAGCGACCCGAAGAGGATCAATGTCGATATCGAAAGCGCACGCCCTCGGACCCATGCGGCTGCGCCGCGCTGTGCCGCCAGAATCAGACTCGACAGGATCGTGAGCCAACCCGCGCCCGCGATGACCATGGCGGCGACCAAGACCGCGAAGTTGGTCACCCACGCGAGCGATAGGCATCCGAGCGCGAACGCGGCGGTGGCTATCGCCGTGATCGTGTCCGTCGACCAACGCTTGCGCCAAGCCGGTAATACGGACGCGCCGATCAGGCCACCGAGTCCAAGGCTGCCGACGAGAACTCCGTATGAAACGGGGCCACGACCCAGGGTTACCCTCACGACCAAGGGGAGCAGCGCCCACAGCGCGCTGGCGAAGCCGACGAAAGTGGCGGCGCGGACGGCGACTGTGCGCAACGCTGGCGCGTAGCGCACATAGCGCACGCCGGCCTGCATGGCCGACATGAGGCGCTCCGCGGGCAGGCTCGCAGGAATGGGCTCCCGCTTCCAGCGCCAGAGGACGTAGAACACGCCGACGACGGATACGGCATTAATAAGGAAGGCGGGGCCAGGCCCACCCACGACGATGATCACGCCGGCGATGGCCGGCCCTAGCGCACGCGCGATGTTGATTGCGACCGCGCCGAGTCCCACGGCCGCCGCCAACTCCTCGCGCGATACGGTTTCGGGGATGATCGCTTGCCAGGAGGGGAGGTCGATCGCGCTGCCCGCGCCGATGGCGAGTGTTATCACGAGCAACATCCACGGCTGCACCACGCCTGCGATCGTCAGTACTCCCAGCAACGTAGCCACCAGGAACAACCACACCTGTGCGATGAGCAGGATGCGGCGCCGATCGAGCACGTCCGCGAGCGCGCCGGCGGGAAGTGCGAGCAAAACTAGGGGCAGGGTGGTAGCGACTTGCACCAGCGACACCATCAGCGGCGACGGCGCCAGTAATGTCATGAGCCAGGCGGCCGCGGAGTCGTGCATCCACGTGCCGATGTTCGACGTGACGTCGGCGATCCAGAGACCGCGGAACAGTGGCCGGCGGAGCGGGCTCCAGGCGGAGGGCGCGGTCATTCCTAACTACCGGTCGAAAACCGCACGGCGCCGATCTCGGTCAAGTCGCGCAGCGTAGCCGCGATTTCGCCGGGACGCAGACCGGCCGCGCGTGCCAGGTCGTCCACCGTGCGCGCCCCGTCAGCGAAGCGCACCACGGACGCGATGGCATCGCTCGCGCGCGCCACCGCCACGCGTCCGTGACGCGAGCGCGCCACGATGAGACTCGTCTTACGCCGCGGGGCGTCGGGGGGCGTTGTCCACGGTTGCAGCAACTGGGGCAATACGCTCGGCAGGTCGTACTCCAACTCGAGCAGCTCGGTACCTTCAACCAGCTCGGGCGGGGGGGGGGCCACCGTCGCCCGATCGTCGCCGCGACTGGTATCGCGCCACACGCGCGGCCCAGCCTCGACCACCATCATCGCCTCCTGATAGCGCAGCAAATCCCCGTGATATGGCACCTCCTCGCCGGCGACGTACGCGATGACCAGACGGGCGACGGCCCGCGCCGTGGCGCGCTCACCGAGCACCGCATTGGAGAGCAGTGCGTCGAAGCCCGGTTGCCGCAGCACCGCCTCGGGCCAGCGTGCCGTCACACGCGCGAGTGCCCGCGAATACTTGAAGAAATGGACGATGCGCTCGTGATAGAAATGCCGGGCGAGAAAGCGCGCGAACCGCTCGACCCGCCCGGCGTCCGCGAGCTCGCGTCCGCGCCACTCGGCTGACGCCCGGTAGGGCGCGTCGGCTAACGCACGGATCACGTCGTCCTGGAGCGCCCGATCGTTCACAGCGCGGCCCGGATCCGGTCGACGCTCGAGAAGAGGACGTCGGTCGTGAGCGACGGTGAAAACGCGTCGAACGTCACGGCCTTGACCCCAGGGCAGCGCGTCAGCGCGTGCGCCATGAAGCCGAGCATCGCATCGCTCGGTGCTGTCGGCGCGATCCACGGGCCCTCGAGATCGCGGTCTTGCTCTACACCCGCGACGTGCACTTCGACCACATGCTCCAGGGGAAACTCGGCCAGCCAGGCCTGGGGCGTGACGCCGCGGTAATGCGCCTCGAGCCACACGTGCGGCAGGTCGAGCAGGAACCCGGTGCCGGTCGCGTCGAAAAAGCGCCGCAGCCATACGGGCTCAGGCATCTGGCTGGCGCGCACATCGAAGAAACCGGGGATGTTCTCCATGACGAGCGGCTGGTCGAGGCGCGCCTTGAGTGCGTTGGCGTTCGTGACGAACCGCGCCAGAAACTCTTCCGTGTAGAGCGGTGGGAAGACGTAGTTGAGATTGTACGTCCCGTCCTCCGTGTGCAGGCACTGAAAGTGCTCGGCCACCCAGGGCGAGTCGTATAACCCGGCCAGGGAGCGGGCCCGTTCGATCGCGCGATCGTCGAGCGGCTCCGAGAGCTGGCCCAAGTAGTCATGCAGCAGCAGCGTGTAGCGCTGCTTGATCGCGGGCCAGTGCCGGTCGCCCGCCGCCGGTGGATCGGCCATGGCGAGATGATCGATGTTGCTGGCCGCCGCGAGCTCGGCGCCGAGGTGCGGATTGTAGAATGCGCCGACCATCATACGACGAGTCCCTGTTCCGCGAGCTGATCCACGAACACTTTCACTTGAGCCGCGATCATCGGTTTCTCGCCCCGGTCCGTCCATGCGGCGGCAATCGCTTCGTAGCGCATCCGGCCATCGAGCCGCGCGACGATGAAGCGTTCGCGCTCGCCCCAGGTCGCGGCCGCGGTGTGAGCCGTGGGGGTTGCGCGCGCGGGCGCGAACTCGGCCGCGACGATGGCGTCGATCGATCGCACGATGTCGGGGTCGAGTCGCTTCGCGCCGGCCAGGTTTTGATCGACTTGCTCGACGCTGCGTGCGCCGGCCAACACGATGTTGACGCCTGGTCGCGAGTACACCCATGCAAGGGCCAGCGCGGCGAGCGTGAGACCGGCGCGCTGCGCGATCGGGCGCAGTCGTTCGATGACCTGCTGCCGCCGTGCGAATTCCGCGCCCTTGAACCAATAGATCGCGCTGCGATGATCGCCGGGCGCGAAAGTCGGGGCGGAGGGAGCGCTGTACTTGCCGGAGAGCAGCCCCGATGCCAGCGGTCGATACGCGAGGAATCCCAGTCCATGCTTTTGGCAGGTCGGGATCTCACGTTCTTCAGCGTCGCGGTCGAACAGGTTGTACGCTCCCTGATAGGTAACGATCGGAGCGATTTCTGTCGCGCGCTGGATCTGCAAGTGCGTAGCGTTGCACAGTCCAATGCTGCGCGCTTTGCCCTGCTCCTGGAGCTTGTGGAGCTGCTCGAGCTGCGCTTCCCACCCGGGCAGCGCCTCGTGCAGCTGTAGCAGATCGACGTATTCGCTGCCGAGCCTTTGCAAAGATGCTTCGAGCGATGCGCGTGGATCATCGCGCGGGCCGACCTTGGTGGCAATCGCAATCGCTTCGCGCCGCTCGCGCAAGACTCGGCCCAGCAACATTTCGGATGTGCCGTTGCCGTAGGCCGGCGCTGTATCGAACCAGGTGATGCCGCGATCGGCCGCATGGCGCACCGCTGCTTCACGCTCAGCGGGGTCGTTCTGTCCGGACGCACCCCAGCCACTACCTCCGACTGCCCAGGCGCCGAACCCCAGCACAGAGCGCCCGGTAAAACGCGGCAGGGGCCCGAAGTTCATTCGGGCCCCTGCGTGCATGCTGCCGCTCCGGTTAGGAGTGGCAGGTGGGCTGCAGCTCGCTCGTCTCGACGATTTCGGGACGATGACAGCTGGGCACCAGTTCCTGCGTTTCAACGATCTGCATACGACCTCCAATTGGAATAGTGGGCGGTGACAGCACTCGTTTGGCGATAATGCCGCGACCGCCTCAACGGTTCCCTGACCCCTTTGAAATGGGCATGGTTGGCAAACCGCGCAAGGCCCGCTTGCAGCGGGTTGATCGGGGCGCTAGGCTCGGGAGCCCGATGATTCAGATCGCCAGCCTCCTCACCGAGCAAGCCCTCGCCGACGAGTTCGTGAACTCGTTCGCGGCCCGGCGCCTCGACGAGAAGTTCTTCTATTGGTTCCCCCTCTCCGTGCGCTCCTGGCTGGCGCTCTGTTCCGATGGGGCGTACCGGAACTTCGTCCGCTCGCGATCACTGATCGCGCAGTCCAGAACGGAGCTCGCCGGCCAGACGCCGGCGGGCGAGATCGAGGTCCTCAGTCTCGGCGCAGGACAAGGGGACAAAGACGTGCTGCTGCTCGAGGCATTGCGCGGGCACGGCCGGGGCGTCCGCTATGTCCCCGTAGACGCGAGCCAGGGCCTGCTCGAAATCGCGTGCCAGAGCGCCGGCGACGCCGGGTTTCCCGCGCAGGGAATCAAGGCCGATGTGGCGCGCGCCGATCATCTCCGCGCCCTGATAGCCGACTCTCGAACTCCGCCGCGACTCGTGATGATGCTGGGGAACACGCTCGGCGCGTTCGATCCGCTGGCGATGGCGCGCGCGCTGCGGGAACTCCTGCGGCCGGCCGATCTCCTGCTCGTGGATGGGGAGGTCTACGCAGGCGGCGATACCGTCGCCGGCTACGACAATCCCTTGAATCGCCGGTTCGCTTGGGCTCCGCTGTACGCGGTCGGCATCGGCGAAGCGGATGGCGAGCTGCGGTTCGAAGTGCGGGACGACCCGCGCCTTCCCGGTCTCTACCCGCTCGCGAAATACTTCGCGCCCAGCCGTGACGTCGTGGCCCGCGTTGGCGGCGAAACACTGGCGCTCACCGCCGGCGAACGGGTTGAAATGAACCACTCGTACAAGTACTCCGCCGACACATTCACCCGGATTCTCGCGGACGCGGGACTCACGGTGCGGTGGCGCGGAAGGAGCGACGACGGCCGCTTCCTCATGGTGCTCGCGGAGCGCGGGCTGCCATGAGCACCCGAATCATCCGTACCTACTTCGCGATCACGTTTCTCTTCAACCTGGCCATGTCCCTGATCTGGGGCGTCGATACGTTGTTCAAGCTTGGCGCCGGCCTCGACATTTTCCAGGTCATGCTCACCAACGCCGCGTTTACCGCCGGCTCCATGGTGTTCGAGATCCCGACCGGCGTAGTCGCCGATACCGTCGGGCGCCGTGTGTCGCTGCTGCTGAGTCTCGGCACACTCTTCATCACGACGTTGCTCTACGTCGGCGCGGCGTGGCGCGGCTGGGGCTTCGCGGCGTTCTGCTGGATTTCGGTGTTTCTCGGGCTGGGATACACGTTCTACACGGGAGCGGTGGATGCCTGGCTCGTGGACGCCCTGAAGGCGACGGGCTACACCGCGCCGCTCGAACCCGTCTTCGCACGCGGGCAGATGATGTTCGGCGTGGGAATGTTGGTCGGGACGATCG
>DATGVZ010000063.1:0-32037 GCA_035299765.1 Gemmatimonadales bacterium | reverse complement strand
GGTCAGGCGCCAGGCTCACCTCCTGTCAATAATCGATACGCCCCTTTCAGCTGCTGCGGTTGGCCAACGACGACAAGGACATCACCGACCGCCAATCGGAAAGTCGCGTCCGGCGTGGCGAGATCGCATTTGCCGCGCCGCACCGCGAGGACCAGCGCGCCGGTCTGCGAACGCAGTCCCGTATCCGCCAGTGTCTTGCCGACGGCCGGAGCAGTCGCGCCGAGCACGATCCGTTCCACGTGCATTTGGGGCATCGCGCCGAGAGAGCCGGTGAACGCGAGCCTCGGCGCCGCCGCTTCACCTTCGCCGGGACGCAACGCCTGATAGTGTGACGCGCGAATCCCGTCGACCAGGCGCTCGATTTCCTCGCGCGCGACGTTGTAGTGCGCCAGCACCCGCGCGAAGATCTCGATCGACGTCTCGAACTCCTCCGGAATAACGACATTAGCACCGAGCCGGGTCAGCTCGGGGATCTCGATCACATATCGCGTGCGCGCGATGATGTGCAACTGAGGATTCAGATCGCGCGCGATGCGCACCATGCGGCGCGTGGCGGCGGGATCAGAAATGGCGATCACGAGCAGTCGCGCCCGCTCGATCCCGAGCGCACGCAGGATCTCCTCGCGCGTTGCGTCACCGTAGAACGCCGGCTCGCCCTGACCGCGCGCTCGGCGGACGCTTTGCGCATTCAGCTCGACGATCAGATACGGAGCGTGGATCGCCCGCAGCGCCGCAGCCAGATTGCGGCCATTCAGCCCGTAACCTGCGATGACCACGTGGTCCGAGACGGGATCCTGGACGGGGGCGAATTCGCGTGGCCGGAATCCGGGCAGCAGGCGGTCCAGCGGAATGAGCTTCTCCAGAACGTCGAGGACGGCCGGTCCACCCTGTAAGAGGAAGGGCGTTACGAGCATCGTGATCACGGCGACGCCGAGGAACTGCTGGTACAGGAGGTCCTGGAGCAGACCGCTCGCGCGTCCTTCCTTCGCCAGCACGAACGAGAACTCGCCGATCTGTGAGACAGCCACGCCCGCGAGGAGCGCGACCCGGCCCGAGTAGCCCAGCAGCGCGGGTCCGACTGCCGCCGACAGGGACTTTCCGCCCATGATGACGGCGACCGCAATCAACGTTATGCCGATGTGATCGCGGATGATGTTCAGCTGCACGAGCATCCCAACCGCCACGAAAAACAGCGAGATGAAGATGTCGCGAAACGGCATCAGCTCGGCGAGCGCCTGGTGGGCGTAGTCCGACTCCGAGATGATCAACCCGGCCAGAAACGCGCCGAGCGCGAGTGACGCACCTGCCGCGGCGGTGCCGAGCGCCGTGAGTGTCCCGATCAAAATGACCGCGATCAGGAACAGCTCGCGGCTGCGCGTCTTGAGAATTTCGGCGAGCGCGCGTGGCACGATCGTCCGCGCCGCGATGATGACGCCCACCACGACCAGCGCGGCCTTCCCCAGCGCGAGCGCCAGTCCCGCGATGCCGCCCTGCGACTTGCCGGCCAGGAACGGCAGCACGAGCATGATCGGCACGACGCAGAGATCCTGGAAAATCAGGACACCGGTCGCGAGGCGTCCATGTGGCGCGTCGATCTCCCCTTTGTCGGTGAGCACCTTGAGCACGATCGCCGTGCTGGAGAGCGCGATCAGGAATCCAAGAAACAGCGCCACGCGCCAGTTGCCCAGGAACGCGAAGCCAACGGCAACCGCCGCCGCCACGGTGAAAGCCATCTGGGAAAGTCCGGCGGCGAAGATCTGCTGCCCCATCTCCTTGAGCCGGCTCAATGAAAACTCGATGCCGATCGTGAACAGGAGCAGGATGACGCCGACTTCGGCGAGTCCCTCGACGTCGTGCGGATCGGAGACGAGTCCGAGCGCATTGGGGCCGAGCAACATGCCGGCAACGATGAAGCCGGGGAGCGCGGGAAGTTTGAGTCGATAGAACGCCAGAATCACCAGCAACGAGCCGGCGAAGACGACGGCGAGATCGCGAAGGATGTGCAGCTCTTGCACGGTGGCCTAAAGGTAGGACGGCCCGTAGCTTTGGCCACCGTGCGCGACTGGCTTCAGAATCGTGTCGGACTGAGTCCCGAGGTGCAGACGCACCTGCTGGTCACGATCGTCGTGATCGCAGGGTTGTGGATCCTCGAGCGGGTCGTGCTCGCGGTGGTGTATCGGCGCGTCACGGATCCGTGGACGCGCTACCGCTGGCGCAAGACGATCACCTATCTCACGCTTGCGATCGCTGTCCTCGTCATCGGCCGCGAATGGCTCGAGGGATTCAAGTCGCTCGCGACGTTCCTCGGCCTCGTGTCGGCTGGTGTCGCCATCGCGCTGAAGGATCCGCTGACGAATCTCGCGGGCTGGGCGTTCATCGTGTGGCGGCGGCCGTTCGAAGTCGGCGACCGCATCGAAATCGCCAAGCACAAGGGCGACGTCATCGACATTCGCCTGTTCCAGTTCACGTTGAATGAAATCGGCGTGTGGGTGGACGCCGACCAGAGCACCGGGCGCATCGTCCACGTGCCCAACCAGCAGGTGTTTACCGAGCCGGTCGCGAACTACGACAAGGGCTTCAAATACATCTGGAACGAAGTGCCGGTCCTGGTGACGTACGAGAGCAACTGGAAAAAAGCGAAGGAAATTCTGACCGCGATTGCGTTCAAGCACGCCGAGCATCTCACCGCGGAAGCCGAGCGCGACTTGCTGGCGGCGTCGCAGCAGTTTCTGATCAACTACAAGAAGCTCACGCCCATCGTGTACACGAGCGCGTCAGCGTCCGGAATTCTATTAACGATTCGCTACCTGATCGAGCCCCGCCGGCGTCGCGGCACGGTCTCGGCCATCTGGGACGACGTATTGACGGAATTCGGAAACGCAAAGGACATCGATCTCGCGTACCACACCGTTCGATCATTCAGCAACCCCATCGAAGGGAAGATCGTCGGCACCTCTGAAGCCTAGCGCAGGGCTGTGCCTGTCTCGACCACCGCACGGACGAGCAGATCGAAGTCCTCGCGCCGGCTGCGATGGTTCGTGATGGCGACGCGAATCGCGAACTTGCCGTCGAGCATGGTCTGCGAGGGTATTGCCAGCCCGCTCTCCTGAATCCGCAGCAGAATCTCCTTGTTGATCTCGTTGAGGCGCTCGTCCGATGCGCCGGGGACGGTGAACCGGAAGCACACCACATTCAGGGGGGCAGGCGCCAGCAGCTCGAGCCGCGGGTGCTGCATTACGAGATCGGCGAGATAGTGCGCCTGCCGCACGTTCTGCTCGATCAGCTGCGCGAAGGCGTTCAGACCGTGCGTTTTGAACGACATCCAGACCTTGAGCGCGCGGAAGCCGCGTGAGAGCTGCACTCCTCGCTCCGCGAAGGGGAATCCACCCGCCGCGATGCCCCGATCAAACGCAGCGAGATACGCGGGCGTCACCGTGAATGTGGCACGATGCGCGGTTTGATCGCGTACGAGCGTGCAGCCGGCTTCGTAGGGCAGATACATCCACTTGTGCAGGTCGAATGCTACCGAGTCGGCGTGCTCGAGCCCCGCGACCAGATGGCGCAGCGGAGGAGCGATCGCCGCCAGCGCGCCGAATGCGCCATCGACGTGAAACCAGAGTTTCTCTTCCTGACAGATCGCGGCTAACGCGCGCAAATCATCTGTTGCGCCGGTGTTGACCGTGCCTGCGTTGCCGACGATGCAAATAGCACGTCGTCCCTCTGCTCGATCCGCCGCCAGAATTTGGCGCAAGGCGTCGAGATTGATCGTGTAGTCGGAGCAGACAGGAATGCTGCGCAGCGCCTCGTGGCCCAGTCCGAGCAGCTCGACGGCCTTACGGACCGAGGAATGAGTTTCGGTAGACGCGTAGACCGTCAGCTGCGGCGCATCCCCGTTCTGTAATCCGCGCTCCCGGATATCAAATCCCGCGCGCGCGTTTCGCGCGACCGCGAGACCGACGAAGTTGGCCATCGATCCGCCCGAGACCAACAAGCCATGCGTCCCCGCGGGTAATCCCAGCAGCTCGACGAGCCAACCGATCACCTGATTCTCGACCACCGCGGCGGCATCGTCGAACTCGGCGACCTGCGGATTCATTCCCGACGCGAGCATGTCGGCGAGCATGGCGAGCGGCGTCCCCGTGCCGATCACCCAACCCCAGAAACGCGGATGCGTGTTGCCGGTGGGATAGGGCAGGACGTCGCGCTTGAATTCTTCGTACACGGCCTCCGCGGGCGTCGGCTCGCGCGGCGCCGGCCCCGAGAGACGCGCGCGCACGTCATCAGGGACAGGACGCCACACCGGTCGCTCGCGTGCCGTGCGCAGATACTCGAGCATGTCGTCCACCATGCGGTGGCCGAGCACCCGGAGCTCCTCCCAGCCGCGCGCGTCGGCGGGATCGAGTGAGATCTCGCGGTCCCGAGTCACCGACCCGCGGCTAGAGCCGATCGAGCTCGGCGACCGTGCGCTCATTGTGAATGTTTCCCGTGTTCAGTGTCGATTTGGGCTCGAAGAGCAGGACGTGCGTCTCCTCATCGGCGATCGGCAGGTGCTCGACGCCATGCGGGATGATTGCGAACTCCCCGGGGCCGAGGACGAGCTCTTTGTCCTTCAGCTTGAGGCGAAGCCGGCCCTTCACCACGAGAAACAGCTCGTCTTCCCGATCGTGATGATGCCAGACGAATTCGCCTTGCAGCTTCGTGAGCTTCACGAGGCTGTCGTTCACCTCGCCGACGATCTTCGGGATCCACTGGTCCTGAAAGCGGCCGAACATTTCAGCCAGATTGACTGTGCGAATCGTCATAGCGCCGCCAAAAGAGTTTTGGTGTCGACGACAGTGGAGAACTCGCCGTTCAGGTCGGCGAGAGCCACGTCGTGGAGCAGCTCCGATGCATAACGCCGGCCATCCGGCCCGGTGTTGTCGAACGTCGCCGTCGCATCGGACACAACGTACGTGTTGAAGCCGAGGTTGCCGGCCATCCGCGCCGTAGTAGAGACGCACATGTTGGTCTGCATGCCCACCACGATCAGGGTCGTGATGCCGCGACGGCGCAGATCGGCTTCGAGCGTCGTGCCGATGAACGCGCTGCTGACCGATTTCTGCACGACGGGCTCTCCGGGCAGCGGCCGCACTTCGTCCTTGATCTCGACGCCAGGCTGCCCCGGCCGGAGCGGCGACTTGGGCTCCTTGGAGAGATGCTGGACGTGAATGATCGGGCGGCCCGTCTTGCGCCAGGCGCTCTGCAGCCGCGCGATGTTTCGCTCGAGATCCGGATTGTTGCGGTTGTATTGCTGGGCGTAGCGGTCCATCCCTTTTTGGACGTCGACGACGAGCAGCACCGCATCCTGAGGAAGCGCGGTCATGTGGAAGCCTCTGGCTCGGGATCGACGGTCTGACGGCCCGACGGCCTGACGGCCGCAGTGTTTCCAGGCTGTCCGGCCGTCCGGCCGTCTGACCGTCTCAGCTTGTGCGAGAATTGAATCCAGACCACGGCGACGATGATCATACTCATTGCCACGAAGGTGCGCGCATGGACGGGTTCGCGCAGCAGCAGCCAGCCAAGCAGTACCGCGATCACGGGATTCACATACGCGTAGGTCCCGACGATCGTCGCCGGGGCGTGGCGCAACGCATATGAGTATGCGCTATACCCGACGATCGATCCAAAGACGACGAGATACGCCATGGCGCCGACGCCTCGGGCGCTCAAATGCCAGGACGCCCACTCGCCGAGCGCCGTGCCGACCAGCGCGACGGTGAGACCTCCCACGATCATTTGAACGGCGGCGCCCATATACGGACTCGCATGCGTGGGATGCCGTTTCGCGTAGACCGAGCCGATCGACCACGACGCGCTCGCGAAGGTCAACGCGATCGGGCCGCGCATATCGGCGGCGAGAATCTCGGCCGGCGTCGCGCCGACCAGGAGTAGCGTGCCGAGGAAGCCCAGGAGCAGGCCGGCGACAATGCGCCAATTCAACTCGCCGGTACCGCCCGGAATGACGGCGTCGAAGAATGCCGTCCAGATCGCCACGGTGACGACGAAAATGCTGGCGATTCCGGACGCGATGTACTGTTCCGACCACACGACGAATGCGTTGCCACCGGCGAGCAGCAGCACGCCCACAATCGCGAGGGTACGCCAGTCACTGCGGCGCGGCAGCGCGTCGCCGAGCGCACGGGCGATGCCAAAGAGCAGCAGGCCGGCGATCAGGAAGCGCAGGCCGGCGAACAAAAACGGCGGCAGCTCCATGACGCCAACTTTGATGGCGAGATAGGTCGAGCCCCAGAAGACGCAGACGACGAGATACGCGATGAGCGCTTTGCCCTTGAGCGCGCTTCCCATCAGTCGGGCTCCGTCGCAATGAAGCCCGGTTTCTCGAACAGCGTGGAGAGCACGATGGTCGTGCGTGTATTCATCTGGCTGTTGGGGCCGCGCAGATCGCGCAAAATCTCCTGCACGCCCTCGAGGTCCGACGCGACCACTTTGAGGACGTAGCAGTCGTCGCCCGCGACGTGATGACATTCGAGGACGCCGGGATGCTTTTCCATCTCGCGCATGCGCGGCTCATCACCGACGTAGTCGCTGGAGCCGTACCGTACGGCGACGAACGCGGTGACGGGGAGACCAACCTTGGCGCGATCGAGCTGGACCCGATACCCGCGGATGTATCCCGCCTCCTCGAGACGTTTGACGCGCTCCATGATGGCGGGACGGGAGAGGCCAACTTCGTCGGCAACCGCTTGGTAACTCGCTCGACCGTCTTGCCCGAGAATGCGAAGAATCTTGCGATCGGTTGCGTCGAGCTCGGTCTTGGCGGGCATTTGGCAGGTTCTCCGCTGTATTGTCCGACTATCCGTCGCCAGATTGACGTGCTGGTAAACGCATCATAAGAATAACCAGTTCCTCCCCGACGGAATATCCGGTTTCAGCCCGCGAATTGTCCTTTGATTGGGACAACACGCCGGAGTACTATTCCGCCATGCAGTCGCTCCGCGCCCTCGTTCGAGAGCTTCCCTCAGTCTTGCTTGGTTATTCCGGTGGCGTCGATTCGGCATTTCTGGCGGTTGTTCTGCGTCAGGAGCTGGGCCGCGAACGTATGCTCGCCGTGATCGGGCGGAGCCCGTCATACCCGGAGGCGCAATGGCACGCGGCCCGCGACGTGGCCGCGCGGTTCGACGTCCCGGTTCTCGAGGTCGCCACTCACGAGCTCGAGGATGCCAACTATCTCGCGAACCCCACTAACCGCTGCTTCTTCTGCAAGACCGAGCTGTGGTCGCGTCTCGTGCCGCTCGCACAGGAACGAGGACTCGCCGTTGTGTGTGACGGCACGAATGCCGACGACTTACGAGAACATCGGCCGGGCAAGGCGGCGGGCGTCCACGCAGGCGTCCGGTCTCCACTCGCCGAAGTCGGACTGACGAAGACTGAAATCCGCGCCGCATCCCGCGAGCTCGGCTTGCCGACGTGGGACGCTCCCGCGGCGCCCTGCCTCTCGAGCCGCGTGCGCTACGGTCTGTCGATCACCCCGTCCCGCCTGAAGCAGGTCGAGGCGAGCGAGGCCTTTTTGCGCGGGCTGGGCGTCACCGGTGATTTGCGCGTGCGTCACCTTGGCGATCTCGCGCGTCTGGAAGTCGAGCCGCAGTGGCTTGCCTGGATCGATGCGCACCGCGCGACGATCACGGCGCAGCTTCTCTCGTTCGGATTCACGCAGGTCGAGATCGATCCGCGGGGTTACCGCCGGGGGAGCCTGTTAGAGCCTTCGTCGCCCTGAATCTTCCTGACGCCATCCGCCGCCAGCTCTGGGATGCGCTCGCGCCGCTGCGGGGGCGCAACGCAACCCTTCCCGTCAAATGGGTCCGTCCCGAGAACATTCACGTGAGTCTCAAGTTTCTTGGCGACGTCGACGAGAGTCGCGAGCCGGAGCTGCACGCCGCCTTGCGGCAGGCCGCGAGCGGAGACAGCGGCACGGAGCCTCGTCCACTCACGTTGCATATCGAAGGCTTCGGCGTCTTTCCCGATTATCGCCGGCCCCACGTCGTATGGGCCGGCATCGTCCCGGATCCCGCGCTCGAGCTGTTGCAACATGGCGTGGAGCAGGCGTTCGCCCCACTCGGTTTTCCGGCCGAGGCGCGCGCCTTTCGGCCGCATGTGACCCTGGGTCGAGCGAAGCGCGACGCGCGACCGCGCGATTTCGCCGGGCTTGAGCAGCTGCTGGACGCGATTGCTTTTTCGGAGACCGTCACGGTTGCGGACGTCGAACTGATGGAAAGCACGCTCCAACCAGAGGGGCCGGTGTATCAGGTGAAATACCATGAACGGCTGTCTTAAAGGAATCGTCCGGCTCGGCTGCGCCGCTGTGCTCATCTGCGCGCTCGCGCTGGTGTGGTGGTTCCGCGCGCCGATCATGCAGACGTTCGCACACTGGTTCGGGCGCCCCACGGCGCTCCCGTCAGTCGCCGACACGGGCGTCGGTGCTCCCACGCCGCGGGCAACCGCATCGGGAAAAGAAAAAGTCGGCCGGCTGGAGACAAACGCCGGGCCCGATTCGGTCATCTTGACGCCGAACGAGGTCGCCTCGCTGATCGGCTCCGGAATCGATTGGAGCGTCCGCAAGATGTACGACTCGCTGCGCGTCGAACTACAAGAGGGCACGCTCGTCCTGCACGCCCGCCTCGACACGCGGGCCCTCCCACCCGGCACGCTGGGCCCCTTCGCCGGCATGTTCGGCCCGCGCGAGCCGCTCCGAATGGCCGGCAGCCTGGCCGTGGAGCGGCCGGGGCTCGCGCGTTATTCCATCAAGGAAATCAGCCTGCGAGGCATCGAAATCCCGGGTCCGATGGTGCACGCCATAGCGAGCCAGATGGCGGGCGCCCCAAGCGGTGCCATTCCCTTGAAAGTGGATCCTTCCATTTCGGACGTCGCGATTCATCCCACGGGCGTCGTCTTGTATCGCCGGCGGAGAGCGACGCGTTGAGTCCCCGCCGCGTGCTGATCGTCGACGATGAGAAGGGCATTCGTGAGGCCCTGAAGCAGGTCCTCGAGTTCGAGCAGATCCAAGTCCAGGCCTGCGCTTCCGGCCATGAAGCCACCCGAGTGTACCCCGAATTCAAGCCTCATCTCGTCTTTCTCGACGTCAAAATGGAAGGCATGGACGGCCTCGAGACGCTGAAACGTCTCCGCGAGCTCGATCCGCAGGCCCAGGTCGTGATGATCTCGGGTCATGGCACGATTCAGACCGCGGTGGAGGCGACGCAGCTGGGCGCCTACGACTTTCTCGAAAAGCCGCTCGACACCGATCGCATCCTGCTGACGCTGCGGAATGCCCTGCAACACATCGTGCTCGTCAATGAAAATGTCCGCCTTAAGCAGGAAGTCCGGGAGCAGTACGAGATTGTCGGCTCGAGCAAGGCGATCCGTCACGTAATCGGCCTGCTCGAGAAGGTGGGACCGACGCCCGCGCGAGTGTTGATCACCGGTGACAACGGCACCGGCAAAGAGCTCGTCGCGCGCGCGATTCATTCGCTCAGCCCGCGCGCCACCGGTCCGTTCGTCGAGGTCAACTGCGCCGCCATTCCGACGGAGCTGATCGAGAGCGAGCTCTTCGGACATATGAAAGGCAGCTTCACCGGCGCCTTTGCCGACCGCGCCGGCAAGTTCGAGCTTGCCGACGGCGGCACGCTCTTTCTCGACGAGGTCGGCGATATGAGCCCCTCGGCCCAGGCCAAAGTGTTGCGCGCGCTGCAGGAAGGTGTGATCTCGCGCGTCGGGTCGGGAAAAGCGGTCGCCGTCGACGTGCGCGTCATCGCGGCTACGAACAAGAATCTTGCGCAGGAAATCGAGATCGGACGATTCCGCGAAGATTTGCTCTACCGGCTCAACGTGGTACCGATCCACATACCGGCGCTGCGCGAGCGCCGCGGCGACATCCCCCAGCTCATCGCCCATTTCTCCGCCGAGCTGGCCAAGAGCGGCTTGCCCCACAAGGAATTCGAGACGGGCGCGATCGAACGACTGACCGCTCACGACTGGCCCGGCAACATTCGCGAGCTCAAGAACGCCGTCGAACGACTCTTGATCCTGGCAGCCGGCCCCGTGGTGACCGAGCAGGACGTCGAAAGACTTGTGGGGAAGGGGGAATGGGGAAGAGGGAAGGGCGGGGCCGCGGCCGGAGGTGGCGATGCAACCTGGCTGCGCGCGGCCACGTTTGAGGAATTCAAGCAGTCGGCCGAGCGAGCGTTTCTGATCGGCAAGCTGCAGGAGCACGACTGGAACGTGTCGGAGACGGCGCGCACATTGCAAATGCCGCGCAGCAATCTCTACAAGAAGATCGAGCGCTACGGGCTGTCGCGGATGGGAGAAGGAGGAGGCGTCTAGTGCCTGGGAACGAGAAGGATCGCGACTGGGATCGTGAGATGCGGGAAGTGGACAAGCTGCTCGCCAAGCTTCCCGACGCCGATCCCACGCTGGGACGCGGACCCGCTACAGCACGGAATCCGCAGAGCGCGGGGGGCGGGGGGAGCGTCGCTACCGTACGCATGACACCAGCGTCCCCGGGTGGCACCCGCAGCGTCGCGGCAGCCTGGCTGAGACTGGGTCTTGGATTAGCGCTCGGCGTCGGCATGTTGGTCTGGCCCTACTCGCACATTTGCGGGGCCAAGCTGCTCTTCTACGGCCTCGGGGCGGTCACGCTCACCGTCGCCGGCGGATGGAGCGCCCTCGCGTCGTGGCGGCACCGGCAGGGCTTTGCGCATCTCCTCTCGATCCTGCTCATCATTTGGGGGCTGGTATTGGTGACGGGCATCGTCTTGCCGCGCGTCGGCTATGCCGGTCAGAGTGGCACGTGGTTTTGTCCTGAGCCTCGGTCGACACACTGATGACTGAAACGTTCAAGAATTTCATCGCGGGCGACTGGGTCGCCCCGTCAACCGGTGACTACTTCGAGGATCGCAACCCGGCAGACTGGAACGACGTGATCGGTCGATTCCCGCGCTCGGGGCCTGACGATCTGCGACGCGCGGTTGCCTCGGCCAAGCGCGGGTTTGCCGAATGGTCCAAAACGCCGGCGCCGATCCGCGGTCAAGTGCTGCTGCGCGTGGGGCAGCTGCTCGTCGAGCGGAAGGACGTCATCGCACGCGCGATGACGCGCGAGATGGGGAAGGTTCTCGCCGAGACGGGCGGCGATGTGCAGGAGGGGATCGACACCGCGTTCTATGCGGCGACCGAAGGCAGGCGACTGTTCGGTCGCGTCGTGCCCTCGGAGCTCCGTAACAAATGGGCGATGAGTTATCGGCGCCCGATCGGCATCGCCGGTCTCATCACGCCGTTCAATTTCCCGCTCGCCATTCCCACGTGGAAGATGTTTCCGGCGTTGCTGTGTGGAAACGCGGTGATCTTCAAACCCGCCGAAGACGTCCCGCACACGGCGCATCTCCTCGTCGAGGTGTTGCTCGAGGCAGGACTCCCGCCCGAGGTCGTGCAGCTCGTCCACGGCCAGGGCTCCGTCGTCGGTCGCGCGCTCGTGGAGCATCCCGATGTCCCGGTGATCTCCTTCACCGGATCGACGGAGACGGGGTCGTCGATCGGCGCAACCTGCGGGAAGATGCACAAGCGGCTTTCGCTCGAGATGGGCGGCAAGAACGCGATGATGGTGATGGACGACGCCGATCTCGACCTCGCGCTCGACGGCGTGCTCTGGGGAGCGTTCGGCACGACGGGCCAGCGCTGCACCGCGACCAGCCGGCTCATCCTCCACGAAAAGATCCACGACAAGTTTTTGCAGATGCTGACCACGCGCGCCGGCAAGTTGCGGCTCGGTCCCGGGCTCGACGCGAAGACTGAAGTTGGCCCGCTGATTCACGAGGAGGCGCGCCAAAAAGTCGCCGAGTACGTCGACATCGCCAAGCGCGAAGGGGCGACGGTGGTCCTCGGCGGCCGGATCCCGCAGGGCGACAAACGCCTCGAGTGCGGTTGGTTCTACGAGCCGACGGTGATCGCCGGCGTGAAGCCGGGGATGCGCGTCGAGCAGGAGGAGATCTTCGGACCGGTGCTGGCGGTGATCAAGGCGAAGGACCTCGCCGAGGCCATCCGCGTGAATAACGACGTGAAGTACGGACTGTCGAGCTCGCTCTACACGCGGGATATAAATGGCGCGTTTCGCGCCATGACGGATCTCGATACGGGCATCACCTACGTGAACGCGCCGACGATCGGCGCCGAAGCGCACCTGCCATTCGGCGGCGTGAAGCAAACCGGCAACGGGCATCGGGAAGGCGGGTGGGAAGTCTACGACTTCTACTCCGAGACAAAGACGATTTACGTGGACTACTCGGGCACTCTCCAGCGGGCGCAAATCGACACGGAATTCAGCCCTTGACGGCATGAGAACCGGAGGGGTAGACTACCCTTACAACTGACGACTCGTGGTCATTTGCCGCGTATTGCCGCCACGTTAAACAAGGTGCTAAAAAGCGACTCGCCCGCGGCTTTATTGGTCCGGGCGATCATTGTTTCAGGGAGTCGCTTCCCGCGGCCGCTCAGCTGAGCGGTCGTTTTTGTCTCCAGGGAGTTCGGGGGTCGGGGGGGTGGGGGGGTCTATGCCCAATCGCAAAGTCACAGTCGCTACGCTGGCGGGGTTGAAGGACCGCAGCGAAAAAGCGGTGTTCGTCACCGCCTATGATTATCCCACGGCGACATTCGCCGATCGCGCCGGTGTCGACATGATTCTCGTGGGTGACTCCGCGGCCATGACGATGCTCGGACTCCCGACCACGCTCCAGATCGGACTGAACGAAATGCTGGTGTTCATTGGGGCGGTGACGCGCGCGGCGAAGCGGGCATTCGTGATCGGAGATCTGCCGTTCCTGTCTTACCAACCCTCTGACGAGACCGCGATCCGCAGCGCCGGGGCATTCGTCGCGGCGGGATGTGACGCGGTGAAGTGCGAAGGCGGCGCGCGCGTCGCGCGACGCGTGCGCGCGATGGTGGATGCGGGCATTGCCGTCATGGGTCATCTGGGTCTCACGCCGCAGAGCCTCGGCCAACTCGGCGGCTACCGCGTGCAGGGGAAATCGCTGGCGGCGGCGGAGCGCTTGCTGCGTGACGCCGAGGCGCTGGAGCGGGCGGGCGTGTTCTCGATTCTGCTCGAGGCTGTGCCCGCAGAGACGGCCGCGTTCGTGCGCGAGCGGACCAGCGTGCTCGTCTACGGGATTGGCGCCGGTCCCCACGTGGATGGGCAGCTCGTTATCTCGCACGACATGCTCGGCAACTTCGTCGGCGAGATCGCACCGCGGTTCGTGAAGCGATATGCCGAAGTCGGCAGCGCCGTCGAGGGTGCCTTCCGCGACTACGCGCGCGATGTGCGTGCCGGCGTGTTTCCGGGGCCCGAACACTGCTATCCGCTCGATCCCGCCGACGAGGCGCTGATACGGTCAGCCCGCAAAACCCGGCCGGCACGGCGACTGCCGTCGCGACCGGCGCCGGCAGTCGAGGCCGCGCCGTGACGACCACTACTGCGCTGCCGGCGGCCTTGCGGCCGTGGCCACAGGTCTGCCGCGCCTGCGGCGCATTGCACGACCCGGCTCCCATTGCGGTCTGCGAGCAGTGTCTCGGCCCGCTCGATCCCGTCTTCGACGCCGCGCGCGTGCTGCCCACGCGGGACGCGATCGCCGCGCGTCCCTGGTCGTTGTGGCGCTACCGCGAGTGGCTGCCGTTCGACGGTGACCCTGTGCTGTCGCTCGATACCGGCGGCACGCCGCTCGTCGAGGCGCCGCGACTCGCCGCGCGGCTCGGTGTCGCGCGCGCGTGGGTGAAGAATGACGCGGTCTCTCATCCCTCCCTGTCCTTCAAGGACCGCGTGGTGGCGACGGCCATCAACGCCGCCGCGGCGTTCGGACTCGACACGATCGGCTGCGCCTCCACCGGCAATCTCGCCAACGCCGTCGCCGCGCAGGCGGCGCGCGCCGGTCTCAAATCGTGGATTTTCATTCCAGAAGATCTCGAGGTCGCCAAGATCGTCGGGACCGCGGTCTATGGCGCGCGGCTGGTGCGCGTGCGCGGTCACTACGACAACGTCAATCGACTGTGCGCGCAGATAGCAGATCTGTTTGGGTGGGGCATCGTGAACGTCAACCTGCGCGGCTATTACGGCGAGGGGTCCAAAACGCTCGCGTTTGAGATCGCGGAACAGCTGGGGTGGCGCTTGCCCACGGCGGTTGTCGCGCCGATGGCCGGCGGCTCGCTCGTGACGAAGCTGCGCAAAGGGTTCCGGGAGTTCAGCGCTGCGGGGCTCGTGAGTGGAGGCGCGCCCCGCATCTTCGGCGCCCAGGCGGCAGGGTGCGCGCCGATCGTGCGACTGGTGCGTGAGAACGCAGACGTCCTGACGCCGCTCGTTCCACAGACGATTGCCCGGTCGATTGCGATCGGAAATCCCGCCGATGGCTTGTTCGCCAAGCGCACGATTCTCGAATCCGGCGGCTGGGCGGCCGCTGTGTCGGATGCCGAGCTGGTCGCGGCGATCCAGCTGCTCGCGGAGGAAGTGGGAATCTTCACCGAAACGGCGGGCGGCGTCACGGTCGCAGCGGCGTTGGCGCTGGCAGCCGAAGGCCGGTTTTCACCCGATGACGAAGTGGTGTTGTGCATCACGGGGAATGGGTTGAAGACGATCGACGCGGTGGCGCCAGTGTTGCGCCAGGCGCCCCTCATCGCGCCACGCGTCGCAGAGGTGCGCGCATTGGTGGAGGGCGAACGAGCATGACAGCGCGCGTTCGTGTGCCCGCGAGCTCGAGCAACCTAGGTGCGGGCTTCGACTGCGTCGGCGTGGCCGTGGACCGGTGGCTCGTCGCGTCGGTCACGCCGGCAGCAGGAACGGGCATCTCGATCCGGCGCGGTGGACGGCTGACCGCCGTCTCGGTTGCATTCGACGAAGACTTGCTGGCTCGCGGCTTCCGTGCAGCGTGCGCTGTCGCGCGTGCGCCGACGACCGGAGCGGCAATCGATGCGACGTCGGACATCCAGGTCGGTTGCGGACTCGGCTCCTCGGCCGCTGCAATCGTCGCCGGCGTATTGCTGGCCGATGCCGCGTTCGACTTGAACCTGAGTCGCCAACAGATCGTGGAGGTCGCCGCGGCTATCGAAGGACATCCCGACAATGTCGCGCCGGCGGTTTACGGCGGCGCCGTGTTGAGCGTGCGGACATCCTCGGGATTAGTCGCGACGCCCCTCAGTGTCGCAAGCGGTCTCGAGCTGCTGCTTGCCGTGCCGCCATTTCCTTCCGACACGAAAGCCGCGCGCGCCGTACTGCCCAAGACACTGCCTCACAGCGACGCAGTGCTGGCAGCGAGCCGAGCGGCGGCGCTGGTGCAGGGACTATCGACGGGCGATGGCGCGCTGCTTAGCGCCGCGCTCGACGACGTGCTGCACGTGCCGTTCCGGCGCGGACGGATTCCCGGCTACGATGCCGTCGTTGCGGCGGCGCAAAACGCTGGTGCGTTCGGGGCAACATTGTCGGGCGCCGGTTCCGCCATCGTCGCGATCGCGCCGCGCGAGCGGTCCACCGCGGTCGGTGCCGCCATGATCGCGGCGTGGCGCACGGCAGGAGTAGAGGCTGAGCTGATCCGGAGCGCTCATCCCGTTCCCGGCGCCACCGTGACTCGCATTCCTCAAGTGATTCAACCCGTTTCCTCGGAGTTATCATGAGCGTCACCCTGCAACTGCCCGCCGTCCTCGCAAAACTCGCCGACGGCCGGCGTTCTCTCGAAGTCCACGGATCGACGTTGGGCGATGTCGTCGCCGACGTTGCGGCGCGCTTCCCCGGATTGGCACCGCGCCTGCGCGACACCGCCGGCAAGCCGTATCCCTTCGTGACGTTCTACGTGAACGACGACGACGCCAGACTCCAGGGTGGGTTTGCGGCAAGCGTACGCGACGGCGATGAGATCATCGTCGTCCCGGCGATCGCAGGAGGTTGAGCGGTGACGACTCTAGCCCAAGCCGAGCTGCTGCGGTACAGCCGGCACTTGATCCTTCCCGACGTCGGCGTGCCGGGTCAAGAAAAACTGAAGGCCGCTCGGGTGCTGCTGATAGGCGCGGGTGGGTTGGGATCGCCCGCGGCGCTCTACCTCGCCGCGGCCGGCGTCGGCACGCTCGGTCTCGTGGACTTCGATAACGTCGACGTCACGAATCTGCAGCGCCAGATTCTCCACGGCACCAAGGACGTCGGCCGGCCCAAGCTCGTGTCGGCGCGGGAGCGGATCGCCGATGTGAATCCGCACGTGCGGCTCGAGACCTATGAGACCGCGCTCACCTCGAAGAATGCGCTCGACATCCTCAGTGGCTACGACATCGTGGTGGACGGCACCGATAACTTCGCGACGCGCTACCTCGTCAATGATGCGTGCGTGTTGCTGGGCAAACCCAACGTGTATGGCAGCATCTTCCGCTTTGAGGGACAGGCGTCGGTCTTCGCTTTACCGGACGGACCCTGCTATCGCTGCCTCTTCCGGGAACCGCCGCCGCCCGGACTCGTGCCAAGTTGTGCCGAGGGCGGTGTGCTGGGCGTGCTGCCGGGTCTCGTTGGCACGATTCAGGCGACCGAAGCGATCAAGCTGATCGTCGGCGTCGGCGAGCCGCTCGCGGGCCGGCTCCTGCTCATCGACACGCTCGGGATGCAGTTCCGCACGGTCAACATTCGAAAAGACCCCACGTGTCCCGCCTGTGGCACGCACGAAATTCGGGCGCTCATCGATTACGAGCAGTTCTGCGGGGTGCGCGCTGCGGAGGCGGAGCCGCGAGCCGTCGGCGGGTTCGTGGAGGTCACGCCGCGCGAGTTGCAGAGCCGGCTGTCGCGCGGAGAAGCGCTGCAACTGATCGACGTGCGGGAACAGTTCGAATGGGACATCGCCCGTATTCCCGGCGCGCGGCTCGTGCCGCTGGCGACGCTACCCGACGTCGTCGAGACGCTCGATCGCGATCGCGAGGTCGTCGTCTACTGCAAGGGCGGAAGTCGCAGCCGGGCGGCCGCAACGCATCTCGCCGACGCGGGATTCCCGCGTGTGACGAATCTGACCGGCGGAATCCTGCGCTGGCGCGAAGAGGTGGATCCGACACTGCCGCGGTATTGAGGTCGTTGTAATTCGATCCACGCGGCGGCGAAATGGTGATGGTGCTCACGTCCGACCTGCCATCGTCGAGTTGTGGAGTACGAGTCGGTGGTCGTCATTCTCGCGACGGGTGGCGCGAGCCTCGAACGTGACGCGCTCGACGCGTTACCGGCGACGACCGTCACATGGTCTCGCATCGAGCGGGAAGGTCGAGTGGCGTGTCTGGCCGCCCGCGTGCGTCACCAAGACCCGGTGACCGAATTCCGAGTCAGAGTCCGGCAATGGGTTGGGCCCCGAGGATGGGGCGTAACTGTTGCGCCGTGCGGGCCGCATTGCTAAGATAAGTCACATGCTTGACTTGGGAGCCCCGCTCGCTGGCAACGGCGCAGAACCATCCCTACGGCTCCCGTCGCCTCGTCCAACACGCCGTTCGGTACTAGGCCGCTGGTTCGACAGCTGGATGCGATCGCTCGGTATGGCGGTCGTACTCTTCCTCATCATTCGCACTTTCCTTCTCGAAGCATTTCAAATCCCCTCCGGCAGTATGGAACGCACCCTGCTCGCGGGGGATTTTTTGTTCGTCAATAAAGCGGTGTACGGGGCGCAGATTCCCGGTACCAACGCGCGGCTGCCGGCCTTTCACACGCCGCACCGCGGTGACGTGATGGTCTTTGCGTACCCGAAGGATCCGACGCTGAGCTACGTGAAGCGCGTCATCGGCGAGCCGGGAGACGTCGTCGAGATGCGCCAGGGCCAGGTGTACGCGAACGGTCGCGCGCTGGAGGAGTCGTACGTGCAGCGCATCGACCCGCTGCACGACGGCTTCGATTCCGAATTCAATTGGCAGCGCGAGTATCTCATGGGGACTCAGGAGCAGCGGCGGCGTTATCACCCGACGCGTGACACCTGGGGTCCGCTGCGAGTCCCAATGGGCAAGTACTTCGTCCTGGGCGACAATCGGGACAACTCGTCCGATTCACGCTATTGGGGTTTTGTCGACCAGAGCGCGGTGAAGGGTCGACCGCTCGTCGTCTATTTCAGTTACGACCGAGGCACGCGCGATGCGCTACCGTGGTTGACGGACATTCGCTGGAGTCGGCTCGGTTCGCTGATTCGCTAGGGTGGTGCAACCCCCTCGAGGAGTGGCCATTCCATGCAACTGAATACGGCGAAGCGCGCATCATTTGACGAGGGATCTCTGGATCAGTATTTACGGGAAATCAGCCAATATCCGCTGATCACGCGAGAGGAAGAGGTCACACTCGCGCAGCGGATCAAGCAACAGGATCCGGAGGCGCTGGACAAGTTGGTGCGCTCCAACCTGCGGTTCGTCGTGTCGGTCGCCAAGAAATACCAGAATCAAGGCGTCTCGCTCTCCGACCTGATCAACGAAGGCAACCTCGGCCTGATCCGCGCGGCCCACAAGTTCGACGAAACCAAAGGCATCAAGTTCATCTCCTACGCCGTCTGGTGGATCCGTCAGGCGATCCTCCAGGCGCTGGCCGAGCAGTCGCGGATCGTGCGCGTGCCGCTGAATCGCGCGGGCACCTTGCACCGCATCGGGAAGCGCTCGGCGTCGTTGCTCCAGGAGCTGGGACGCGAGCCGACGGTCGAAGAGATCGCGGAGGGGATGGACATCTCCGAAGAGGAAGTCGCCAAGACGCTGTCGATCTCTCAGGCGCATCTGTCGCTCGACGCGCCGCTCACGCCGGGTGAAGACAACAAGCTCCTCGATTATCTCCCCGACACGCAGAATCCCGGTCCGGACGACGAGATCTTCGAGCACGCGCTCACCGAGTCGATCGAGTCGGTCCTCGCGACGCTGAAAGAACGTGAAGCGCGCATCCTGCGGCTGTATTTCGGCCTCGAAGGCCAGGAGCCGATGACGCTCGAGGAGATCGGCTCGCAGCTCGGCATCACACGCGAGCGGGTGCGGCAACTCAAGGAGAAGGCCCTGGCGAGACTGCGCCACGTCTCCCGAGCCCGGGCGCTCGAAAGCTTCCTGTCCTAGCCTTGGGGCGGGTAGATTACCCGCCCTATGGCCAGCCAAGCTTCCTTCGACATCTCGACCGGCGCCGACCTGCAAGAAGTCGACAACGCCGTCAATCAGGCTCAGAAAGAAATCATTCAGCGCTACGACTTCAAAGGTTCGAAGGCGTCGATCGCGTTCGATCGTCCCAAGGCGACGCTCACGCTGGTCGCCGACGATGACTTCAAGATGAAAGCACTGTTCGATGTGCTGCAGTCGAAGATGATCAAGCGCGGCGTCCCCGTAAAAAACATGGAGCTCGGTGCGATCACGCCGGCGGCGAACGACACCGTGCGCCGCGAGATCAAGCTGACGCAGGGCATCCCGCAGGAGAAAGCCAAAGCCATCGTCAAGGCGATCAAGGATAAGAAATTCAAGAAAGCCCAAGCGTCGATTCAGGGCGAAGAGATTCGCGTACAGGCGCCTTCCAAAGACGAGCTGCAGGAGGTCATCGCGTTCTTGCGCGCTCAAGATTTCGGCATCGAGCTCAAATTCGGGAACTATCGCGGATGAAGCTCGGCGTGATCTCGCTCGGCTGCGACAAGGCGACCGTGGACTCCGAACGGCTCGTGGGCGATCTGGTCGGCCACGGCGCCGTGGTGACGCCCGTGCTGCCGGAAGCCGACGTCATCCTGGTGAACACGTGCGGCTTCATCGACGCCGCCAAGCAGGAGTCGATCGACGCCATCCTGGCCGCGGCGAAACTGAAAGAGAGCGGCGTCAAGGCGGTCGTCGCCGTCGGATGTCTGGTCCAGCGGTACAAGCAGGAGCTCACGAAGGAGATTCCCGAAGTCGATTTGTTCCTCGGATTCTCCGAGCTGCACCATCTCATCCCTGAGCTCGCGCAGCGCGGCCTGATCGCCGATCCGGTCGCCGCGCATCCTGGCGTGCGGCAGTTCCTCGGCACGCAGTCGCACGTGCGCTATTTGAAGATCTCGGAAGGCTGCGACCACACCTGCGCCTTTTGCGCCATTCCGTTGATGCGTGGCAAGCACCGCTCCGAGTCGCTCGCCGGTCTCGTGCGCGAAGCGCAACAACTCGAGGCGCAGGGCGCGAAGGAGATCAACCTCGTCGCCCAGGACCTGGGCCATTGGGGCCGCGATCTCGGGCTCGGCAGTCCGAAACTGCCGGACCTTCTCGAGACGCTGCTGCGCGAGACCTCGGTGCCGTGGTTCCGGCTTCTCTACGTCTACTCGGCGGGAATCAGCGAGCGCCTGGTCGAGCTGATGGCGCGCGAATCGCGCATCGTCCCCTACATCGACATGCCGATCCAGCACGCCAGCGACCGCATGCTGGAGCGGATGCGGCGTCCGGAACGCATGCGCACGTTGCGCGAGAAGCTCGCCTGGCTGCGCGGCGCGATTCCAGACCTTGCCATTCGGACGACCTGCCTCGTCGGATTTCCCGGGGAAACCGACGAAGATTTCCGCACGCTGCTCGCATTTCTCGAGGAGGCGCAATTCGATCGCATGGGCGCGTTCGCCTACTCTCCACAAGAGGGCACGAGAGCGGCGACCTACGAGGACGACGTGCCCGATGCGGTCAAACGGGAGCGGCTCGAAGAAATCATTGAAATCCAACGGGTGATCTCCGGCGAGCAGCTGGCCCGCTTTGTCGGGCGCGAGGTGGATGTCCTCGTCGACTGTGTCAGCGATCCCGATGAGAATGGCGCGACGCACGTGGGACGGGTGCAGTGGCAGGCGGACGACGTGGACGGCGTGACGTACCTCTCGCAGGGAGGCTGGGAGTCCCCGGGGGGATTTGTGCGCGCCCGGATCACGGCGAGCGAGGACTACGATTTCCAGGCGGCCGCGCTGACGTGAAGGGGGGACGCTCGAGCGAGCTCTTCGACCGGGCGAAACGGGTGTTGCCCGGTGGCGTGAATTCACCCGTACGGGCGTTCCGGGCAGTCGGTGGGACGCCCTTTTTTGTCGCGCGAGGGCACGGTTCCAGCCTCGTCGATGTCGACGGCCGGGAGTTCGTCGATTACGTCTGCTCCTGGGGCGCCCTGATCCTCGGGCACGCGCACCCCGCCGTGCTGGCGGCGATCCACGCTGCCGCCGAGAACGGTTGGACGTATGGGGCGCCTTGCCCGGCGGAAGTCGAGCTGGCGGAGGAAGTCCGGCGGCGGATGCCGTCGCTCGAGGTCATGCGATTCGTGAACAGCGGCACGGAAGCCACCATGTCGGCGGTGCGGCTCGCGCGCGCTGCGACCGGTCGCGATCTGATCGTCAAGTTCGACGGATGTTACCACGGTCATGCCGACGGATTCCTCGTAAAAGCGGGCTCCGGTGTTGCGACGCTGGGGTTGCCGGACAGTCCCGGCGTGCCGTCCGCGTTGGCCAGTCTCACGTTGACGGCGCCGTTCAACGACGCGCCGGCTGTCGCCGATCTGTTTCGCAAACATGCCAAGCGCATCGCCGCGGTGATTGTGGAGCCGTACGTCGGCAACGCCGGGTTCATTGCGCCGAGCGCGGACTTTCACCCGGCACTCCGTGCTTTGTGCGATGACCACGGCGCGCTCCTGATCTTCGACGAAGTGATGACCGGTTTCCGTGTCGCCGCGGGTGGTGCGCAGGAGCGGCTCGGCATCGTTCCGGACTTGACGACGTTGGGCAAGATCGTCGGCGGTGGCTTTCCCGTCGGCGTGTACGGCGGGCGCGCCGACTTGATGCGTCGGGTCGCGCCCGAGGGGCCCGTCTACCAGGCGGGCACACTGTCGGGGAATCCGATCGCGATGGCCGCCGGGTTAGCGACGTTGCGGGAGACCGAGGCTCCCGGCTTTTACGATCAACTCGAGCGACGCACCGCGCGTCTCCTGGACGGATTGCGGGAAGCCGCGCGCCGGCACGGCGTTCCGATAACCGCCGGCCATGCGGGCTCGATGTGGGGCACGTACTTCGTGGAGGGCCCCGTTCGGAATTACGCCGACGCGAAGCGATCCGATACCGCCCTGTTCGCGCGGTGGCACAAAGCCGCGCTCACGCGCGGCGTGTTTCTCGCGCCATCCGCCTTCGAAGCCGGCTTCGTCTCGAGCGCGCACTCGGAGGGCGATATCGATTTCACGATCCAGGAGCTGGATGCGGCGTTGGGCGAAGCGCGCGCTCACTAGCGCCGCGATCCTCGCGGCCAGCGGTTGCCCCGCGCCGCCGAGCCGGCCGCAGCCCAGTGCCCCCAGCGAGCCTGAGCTGCGCATCGGGCTGGCCATCGACGCGCCCTCTGCGTCGATCGGTGGAGCAGAGAGCGGCGAGTTGTTCGTGAGCGACATGACGACCGGCACGCCGATCGGGTCGATTCCACCCGGCGTTCGCTGGGTGATCATGCCCGATTCAGCGGACCCGTCGCGCTTCCGTGTGATGAAACCCGACTCGACCCGCAGTGCCGGGTTGCGCGGGATCGCGGTCGTGAACGTCACCGAGAACCGGTTCGTGGTCGCCAACGGCCGGCGCTACCGCGGCCGCATCAACGTGACTGCAGGAGGAGGACGCAGCGGTCTCACGGTCGTGAATCGGATCGGCGTCGAGAGTTACCTCGCCGGTGTCGTCGGTCCCGAAATCGGCCCACGTGGCTCGAATGAAGCAGCGGCGGTTCTCGCGCAGGCGGTGGTGTCTCGCAGCTTTGCGTTGAAGAATCGGGGCCGCTGGGAGTCGCTCGGCTTCGACGCCTATGCCGACACGCGCGACCAGGTCTACCTCGGTGTCGCGGTCGAGAGTCCCCAGGTTTGGGACGCGGTTCGCAAGACGACCGGGCAGGTCCTGAAATACGACGGCGACGTGATCGACGCGTACTTCCACTCGACGTGTGGCTTCAGCACGGCCGGAGTGGAAGAGGCGTTTGCCACCGCGCGCACGCGGCCGTATCTGCGCCCCGTCTCCGATGACCGCGGCGATGGGGGGGGACACTACTACTGTGATATCTCACCGCGATTTCGTTGGCGCGAAGAATGGGATGGCTCGAAGCTGCGCACTATATTGTCGCGAACGTTGTCCACGTACACGCCGATCTCCGGTGACGGGCTGCAACGCATTACCGACGTGACCGTGAGCCGCACGACCAAGTCTGGACGAGTGGGGGAACTGCGAATCGTGTTCGAGCGCGGCGACGTACGCATCCCAGGGTCCGAGGTGCGGGCGGTGCTGCGTGCCGACGTCGATCGCGTTCTCTCCAGCGCCGCATTTCAATTGACGGTGACGAAAGCGGATGGTCAGGTGGCGCGGCTCGTCGCGGCGGGCGCGGGCTCCGGCCACGGAGTCGGCATGTGCCAATGGGGCGCCATCGGTCGTGCGCGCGCGGGCCAGGACTATCGGGAGATCTTAACTACCTATTTTCCCGGAACGAAGATTGAGAAACTTTACTAGCATGGAACGATGGAACGTTGGAATGATGGAAAGTGTCCTCGTTCTTTTTCTTTCCATCATTCCATCGTTCCACCTTTCCGCCCAAGGCGTCCTGAACCAATTCTCCTACGAGAATCTCCGTTTCTCCGGGATTCAGGCGGACGTCGGGCTCTTGGGCGCGACGAACCTGACCGGCGCGCTCGCGGGCGGCGTGCGGGTGGATTACGGGATGATCGCGCCGAAAGTGCGAGTCCTTTTTGGACTCTCTTATTTCCGCTCGCAGTTCAGTGACCAGGCTCGCGCCCGCTTCGAGCAACGCCTCAAGAGCATCGTCATCGATCCCACCGCCGACGACACCATTCGCGTGGGACGGATATCGCTCAGCGACGTGATCGGCGACGTCGACTTCCAGTTCGTCTTCCCGCAGGGACACAGCGCGACCGTCTACCTCGGCGCCGGCGTGGGTATTCACGTGCGCCATGGGAGCGGTGCCGCGATCAAAGGAACGTTCGTCGAAGACGCACTCGACGTCATTACCGCGGGCCTGAACGGCAGCATGGGCGCCGAGGTTCGGCTCTCGCCGGCGTGGCGGTTGACGGTGGATGGTCGCGGCACGCTGTCGAGCGGACTGAACACCGTCAGTCTCCGGACCGGGTTGATGTACAGGTTACGAGGGAGCAGGGAGCAGGGAGCAGGCAAGCAGTGAACGATCCCATCCGCGTGGGCGTGATTGGCGCGGGCGCGATCGCGCAGGTGGCACACCTGCCGGTGTTGCGACGGCTGCCCGGTGTGGCAGTGGCCGCCATCTGCGACAATGACGTGGGGAAGGCGCAGGCGCTCGCGGCGCGTTTCGAGGTGAAAGACACCTACGACGACATCGAGGAAGTGCTGCGCTACGGCCACGTCGACGTCGTCGTGATCTGCACGCCGAACCATCTGCACGAGATTCACGCGACTTCCGCTCTCGCCGCCGGCGCCCACGTCCTGTGCGAACGGCCGCTCGCGCTGAATCTGGCAGGCGTCGAGCGTGTCCTCGCGGCGAGCGAGCGCTACGGGAAGCGCGTGATGGTCGGAATGAATCACCGGTTTCGATCCGACGTGCAGGCGGTGCGCGGGTTCCTCGCGGGAGGAGACCTGGGCGCCTTGCAGGCCGTGCGCGGCGGTTGGTACACCTTCCAACCGAGCAGACAGATGTTGGGTTGGAGACTGCGGCGGGAAGAAGCGGGTGGCGGAGCGATGCTCGACCTCGGCCTGCCGCTGATCGATCTCGGCATGTGGCTCGCCGGCTGGCCCGCGCCCAAGCGGATCTCGGCGCATCTGAGCCGCAGTGGGAAGGTTGGCGTCGAAGACATGGGCTCGGCCCTGCTCGTTCTGGAGAACGGCGTATCACTTACCATCGACGTCAGCTGGCGTCATCTCGGCGAGGGAGAGCGTTTCTGGTTCGACATCGTCGGCGTCAAGGGATCGGCGATGATCCAACCATTGCGCATTTTCAAAGAGCAACATGGAGCTGCCGTCGACGTCACCCCGACCGGCGCGACCGGTCGCGAAACCCAATTCATCCAATCCTACCGCGCCGAATGGATGTATTTCTTGGCGGTCATCAAGGGTGACGTGAACGCGCCTCCTCCGCGCGATCAGCTCGCGCTCCAGCGCGTGTTCGATGCGATCTACCGCTCGGCGGACGAAGGGCGCGACGTCTTGTTGTGAGCCGCCGTCGTGTGGTCCTGCTCGTCCTGGTGGGAGCCATCGCCCTCACCGCCAGTTATCCGCCCTTTCCGCTTCCTCCTCTCAGTTTCTTCGCGATCACACCCGCCGTCCTGCTGATTCGACAGGCAGTGTTCGATAACGACGCCCGCCAGGCGTTCCGCTGGGGCTGGTGGTATGGATTGGTCACCAATGCGTTGGTGCTCTACTGGATTCTGGTCGCGTTATGGCACTTCACGCCGCTGTCCGCCCTCGGCTACTTCGCGACGATCGCTGTGCTGGGGTTGCTCACAGCGGTCATGTTTTGGTTCGTGGTGCGGGTGCGGCTGGCGGCGCCACGGGTGCCGCTGTGGGTCGTTCTCCCGGTCGCCTGGACGGCGCTCGAGTGGTTGGTCGGCCATCTCGGCGACGTCCGGTTTCCGTGGCTCGGCCTCGGCACATCGTTGGCTGATGCGCCGATATTGGTGCAGTGGGCGGACATCGCGGGCGCGCGCGGGGTGACGCTGTGGCTCGCGTGGTGCAATGTGGCGATCGTAGAGGCGTTTCTCGGGATACGAGCAACGGGAAACGGGATACGTGGACCGCTGCTTCGGTTCGGTGCGCCTCTTCTGGCGTCGATTCTGGTGGCGCTGGGCTACGGCGCGTGGCGAGTGAAAACGTTGCCCGTCCGCGACGTCGGCGTGGTAGCGATGGTGCAGCCGAACGAGGCGTTCAGTGAGAAATGGAATCCCGCGCACGCCGACAGTGCGATGAACGCGCTCTTTTCGTTGTCGCGTGGATTGATGGCTCGCCCTCCACGGCCGCAGCTGCTGATTTGGCCAGAAGCGGCAATACCCGGATTCTTCGTCGATCACCCGCAATGGGATGCGCAAATCGCAGCGTTAGTCCGCGAAAACCACGTCCCTCTCTTGACCGGCGGCCTCAATGCTGAACCCGAGACCGCTGGTGGCTACCGCATCTACAATGCGAGTTTCTTCTACGATTCAACTGGCGATCGGAGCCGCTATCCGATCTACGCCAAGCACTATCTCGTGCCAGTGACCGAACGCGTACCGTTCGTTCCGGTGAGTCTGTTCCGAGCGATTCCTGGATTGGCGCGTTGGTCGGGCGGATTTCGGCCGGGAAGAGAACTGCCGATCTATGCGTCACCCATCGGCAAATTCGGCGTGGTCATCTGTTATGAGTCTGCGTTCGAAGACGCGGCGCGCGAATATCGCGCGCATGGAGCGGACTTCTTCGTCAACGTGACCAACGACGCGTGGTTCGGCAACACCAGCGCGCCGGCCCAGCACGCCTCGCACCTCGTGCTCCGCACGATCGAGACGCGCATGGGCGTCGCTCGCGCGGCCAATTCCGGCATCTCGGAATTCGTCGATCCGCTCGGTCGCTCGTATGCCGCAACCAAACTCAATGAGGCCGCGTCTGTCGCCGGCGTGTTGCGCACGAGCGACGTCATTCCACTGTACGTGCGTTTGGGCGACTGGGTGGGCAAGCTCGTCGTCGTTCTCACGCTCGGCGGCATTGGGTTGCTCGTGAAGCGTCGCTTCCAGCCATGATGCGCGTCGGGGTCGACGTCGGCGGGACGTTCACCGATCTCGTCGCGGTCAGGACCGACGGCACAATCGAACTTCGTAAAGTCGCCAGCACACCGCAGGACCCGTCGCTCGGATTGTTCCGGGCGTTGGAAGCTTCAGGCTCGCAACCCATCGATGTGCTCGTGCACGGCACGACCGTCGCGACGAACGCGCTCCTCGAACGGCGGGGTGCCCGGGTCGCTCTCCTGACGACCGCCGGCTTTGAGGATCTGCTGTGGCTGCGACGCCAAGATCGTCCGGCCCTCTACGATCTGGCGCGTGATCATCCTCCACCTCTCGTTGCGCGTGGCGACGTGATCGGTGTGCGCGAGCGCATGGGTCCGCAGGGTGCGGTGCTGCCGCTGTCGAGGAGCGAAGTCACTCGCGTTATCGCCGCGGTGCGCGCGCTGGCGCGCCCCCCCGAAGCCGTCGCGATTTCGTTGCTGTTCGCGTTTCGGCATCCTGCACATGAGCGGTCGCTCGCCGCAGCCCTCCGCGCAGCCCTCGGCGACGTTCCCGTCGCCGCGAGCCACGAAGTGGTGCCGGTCTTCCGGGAATACGAACGGACCAGCACGACGACCGCCGAGGCGTACTTGCGACCGCTTGTGGGTGAGTACATCGCGAAGATCGCCACACTGAGTGAGCGTATCGATTCGCTTCGTATCATGACCTCGAGCGGCGGAACGCTCGGTCCGGAGCAGGCAGCGCGGCACGCGGCGAGCCTGGCGCTCTCGGGTCCGGCTGGCGGCGTCGTCGGCGCGCGCCTGGTCGGTGAGGCTGTGGACGCGCGCGACCTGCTGACGCTCGATATGGGCGGCACCAGCGCCGACGCCAGCCTCGTCTCGGGCGGCGTCGCACTCACCGAAGGAGCCGACGCGGTCGGAGGTGTGCCGCTCGCGCTTCCGGCGATCCTGATTGAGACCGTGAGCGCGGGTGGTGGCAGTATCGCCGCGGTCGATGAGGGGGGTGCGCTCCGGGTGGGCCCGCGCAGCGCCGGCGCCGAGCCCGGGCCCGCCTGCTACGGACGCGGCGGGACGGAGCCGACCGTCACCGATGCCTGCCTCGCGCTGGGTTGGCTCGATCCGGACTATCCACTCGCCGATACAATGCGACTCGATCGTGCCGCCGCCGAACGGGCGCTGGCGTCGCTCGCGCGCGCGACGGGGAATCGACACTCACGGGACATCTGCGACGTCGCGACTGGGATCGTGCAGGTCGCCACCGCGGTGATGGCGCGCGCACTGAAGCGCGTGAGTGTGGCGCGAGGCATCGATCCACGTGGCATGGCGCTGGTGCCGTTCGGCGGCGCGGGACCGCTCTTTGGCTGCGCACTTGCCGACTCGTTGGGGATGTCGCGCGTGATTATTCCGCCACATCCCGGCGTCTTGAGCGCGCTGGGCCTGGCGTCGGCGCCGGAGCGTGTTGATGTCCTCGGATCGATGCACCGGTGGCTCGCCGAGCTCGACGCCACGGCGGTCAGTCAGGCGTTCGAGCCGCTGGTTCAGGCGGCGCGGACGGCACTCGCCGACGCGGTCCTGACGCGTTTTGCGGATTGCCGCTTCGTGGGGCAAGGCTACGAAGTCACGGTGCCTGTTCTGCGCGACGATCCCGCGTTGCTCGCGGCCGCGTTTCGTTCCGCGCATCAGGCGCGGCATGGGCATGCCGATCCAGAGCAACCCGTTGAGCTCGTCAACTTGCGGGTGGTGGCGCAACGGCCGGTGAGAGCAATGCCACCAGGGCGTGCGACCAGGACGGCGGCGACGAATCCCGGACGACGCGCGATCGTGACGCGGGACGGGAAGCGTGTCCGGGCGGACGTGTGGCCGCTTGGTGAAATGGCGTCGACCAACGGACGTCATCTCAATGGGCCTGCGGTGCTTGCCGGTGCGGATGCCACGGGATTGATCGAGCCGGGGTGGCGCGGCGCCGTGCATCCGTCCGGGGCTGTGATTCTGGAGCGGCTGTGAGACTCGACGCCGTCGGACTCGAGGTGATGGCCCACGCCTTTGCGTCGGTGGCGGAGGAGATGGGACTCGTGTTGGTGCACAGTGCGCTCTCACCGAACATCCGTGAGCGGCGCGATGCGTCGGCGGCGTTGTTCGGCGCGGATGGTGAGATGATCGCGCAGGCTGCGCACATTCCCGTGCATCTCGGCGCCCTGGCGGACGCCGTCGCTGCCGTGCGCCATCTCGATCCTGCCCCCGAACCCGGCGAGCTATTTCTGCTGAACGATCCGTACGCCGGCGGCAGCCATCTGCCCGATCTCACGCTGATCGGCGCGATCGACATCGACGGCCAGATCGGCGGATACAGTGTCGTGCGAGCCCACCACTCGGATATCGGCGGAATGACGGCGGGCAGCATGCCGGCCGGCGCGCGGGAGCTGTTCCAGGAAGGCCTCGTGATTCCGCCTACGCGGTTCACACCCGATCTCGAGCGACTGCTCCTCGCCAACGTGCGCACTCCGGCCATGCGGCGCGGCGATCTCGCGGCCCAGCGGGCCGCCGTCGAGCGCGGGGCGGACGGACTGCGGACGCTGGCACGGCGGCACGGTTGGAACGCGTTGGGTGACGCCGCGCGCGAGTTGCTCGACTACGCCGAGCGCCGCACCAAAGCGATCCTCCGGAAGCTTGAGCTCTCCGAGGCATCTGCAATGGACTGGCTAGAAGGCGATGGCGTCATCGAGGACGACCTCGAGATCCGCGTGACGATCCGCATCCAGGATGGCGTCTTCTACGCGGACTTCACGGGCACGAGCGGCGCGGCACCAGGGAACGTGAATTGCCCCATCGCGGTCACGCGCTCTGCGGTGCTCTTCGTCGTGCGCACGCTGCTTCCCGACGATGTGCCCATGAATGGTGGCGTGTCCCGCGCCATAGCCGTGACGGCCCCTGCCGGCTGTCTCGTCGCGGCGCGTCCGCCCAGCGCCGTCGCTGCAGGAAATGTCGAAACGTCGCAGCGCATCGCCGATACGGTCTTTCGCGCGCTCGCGTCCGGCGGCTGTCAGGTACCGGCGCAAGGGCAGGGGACGATGAATAACATCACGTTCGGCGGGATGCGCGATACGAGAAACGGGATACGGGAAACGTGGACCTACTACGAGACCATCGGCGGTGGACAAGGAGCTTCGCACGGTGCCGCTGGCCCTTCAGGCGTCCACGTTGGTATGTCTAACACCCGCAACACGCCGATCGAAGTCCTCGAGATGGAGCATCCGTTGAGAGTGCGAACGTACGCGCTGCGCCAGGGCAGTGGAGGAAAGGGGCGATGGGCGGGAGGCGAAGGCGTCGTCAGGGAATTCGAGGCGCTCGCCCCCATGGAAGCTACGCTGCTGACGGAGCGGCGGAGGCACGGGCCTGCCGGGGCCGCCGGAGGACTGGATGGAGCCCCGGGATCCAACCTCCTCAACGGTGCTCACCTTCCGTCGAAAACCTCGTTGCGGCTCGCGTCAGGTGACGTCCTTCGCATCGAAACCCCCGGCGGTGGCGGCTGGGGAAAAGGAGAAGAGAGATGACTTGGGCGCTCGTGTCGTTGCTGGGTCTGCTGGCCGGCGTGATCTCGGGTCTCTTCGGCGTAGGCGGCGCGGTGGTGATCATTCCCGGCCTCGTCTTCATCACCAAGATGCCGCAACACACCGCGCACGGGACCTCGCTCGCCGCGCTGCTGCTGCCGGTCGGGTTGCTGGGTGTGCTCGAGTACTCGAAGCGACAGCAGGTCAACTGGGCGTACGGGGCAGTTGTCGCGGTCGGGCTGCTGATCGGCGCTTACTTCGGAGCACGACTCGCGGGATCGATCTCGGACCTGACGTTGCGAAAGATGTTCGGCGGGTTCTTGCTGCTCGTCTCCGTCAAACTGCTGCTCTCGTGAGTGTCAGTCGCTTTCCACGACCGGTTGTTGATAGACCTTGCCGTCGATGAACAGTTTGAAGAGATCGGGGTCGAGCTGCCCTTCCTTCACCTCGTGGCCGAGAATGTCGATTGCCCGGTCGGTGGTGACGGCGCGCTTATAGGGGCGGTCCTGCGCCGTCAGCGCGTCGTAAATGTCACTGATCGTCATCATGCGCGTCTGGAGCGGGATCCCTTCCGCCGCGATCCGGCGCGGATAGCCCCGGCCGTCGAGCTTCTCATGGTGCCCGTAGGCGATGAGCGGGATCTGCTGGAGCTCGCGCGTCCAGGGGATGCGCTGTAGGAATTGAAACGTGTGCGTCACATGGCTCTCGATCTCGTGCCGCTCCGCGTCGTCGAGGCTGCCTTTGCGAATCGTGAGGTAGCGCATCTCGTCGGGTGACAGGAACGGCTCCGTCGCGCCGTCGAACGCCAGGTACGTTCGCTTCTGCCACGCTTTCAGCTCCTCGAAGCTCCCGTCGGGCAGAATGCTCGGCTCATTGGCTTGCAGCACGATCTCGAGGAACCGATCCAGCTCCTTCAGCTCCTGGCGATGCGCGGCCTCGAGGTCCTTCACGAATCCATCATATCCCTGCTTCCCGTTCGACTCGAGGAACTCCGCGCGCTTCCGCCAGAACTCACGCTCCGCCGTGCGGCGAATGAACGCGTGGCGATGGCGCACGAGTCCCAGGTCCGACGGGTAGAGCTTCTTCGCCTTGATGAGGACCTGCTCGCGCACGCCGACCTTGCCGAAATCGTGCAGCAGCGCCGCGTACCGGATTTCCTTGACCTGTTCCCGTGAAAACTTCACGCCGCGATATGGACCATCGCCGGCGCGGTCCACGATCTCCGCGAGTGCCACCGTCATGCCGGCCACGCGGCCGCTGTGACCGTACGTGGTCGGATCGCGCTGCTCGATCGCGTGCACGGCTGCCAGCACAAACCCCTCGAACAGCTTCTCGATGTCCTCGTATAACCGGCTGTTCTCGATGGCGACGGCCGCCTGCCCGGCGAGCGCGGTCACCAGCTCGACCGTCCGCTTGGAGTACGGCACGACCTGCTTCTCGACGTCGGCCGGCGTGGAGAGCACCGCGTCGAAGTTGCGTTTGCGATTGATGAGCTGCAGGACGCCGATGATCTCGTCCTTGTGATCCTTCATGGGGATCACGAGCATCGACTTTGTGCGGTAGCCATAGCGCTCGTCGAAGGAGCGGTTGATGGTGTACTCGACGTCGGGCGGCAGGAAATACGCGTCGTCGATGACGAGGGGCTCGCCGGTCACGGCGGCGTAGCCCGCGAGGCTCGTCCGGTCCATCGGCATCGTGAACTGGACGAACGGTGCCTCGGGCTTCGAATACGTCTGGGCGAGGCGGAACCGCAAGCGCTTCTGGCCCGGCTCGCCCTCGA
>DATGVZ010000062.1:0-8713 GCA_035299765.1 Gemmatimonadales bacterium | reverse complement strand
GCTTCGGAAATCTCCTTCACCACGTCGCCTTGCCCACCACGCCACGGACTGTTCTTGACCGAGTGCTCCGTGTATTGCGACGGCCACAGGCAGAAGCCGTCGTGGTGCTTGCAAGTGAGAATGAGCCCTTTCATCCCTCCGTCTTTCGCGGCCGCGACGATCTGGTCGGCATCGAAATCCGCGGGGTTGAAGACCGATGGCGACTCATCGCCATCGCCCCACTCGCGATTCGTGAACGTGTTGACGGTGAAATGAAGGAAGCCGTAGAACTCCATCTCGTGCCAGCGAAGCTGTCGCGGCGAGGGGACTGGACCGTACGGCGCGGGAGGGCTAACGAGCAATCGGGGTGCAAAGGGTAAACTGAGCGCCGTGAGGACAAACTCGCGCCGTTGCATAGGCCGAAAATGTACGTCGAATTCGCCCTTTCCCAAACGACTAGTTTTCGGACCATAACCGGAGCGATCGATGAAGTACTTGTGCCTGATCTACCAAGAGGAAAAGCAGGAAGCGAACGTCCCGCGTGACGAGATCCAGAAGGCGAAGGCTGATTACTGGGCGTTCACCGAAGACATCAAGAAAACGGGCAACTACGTCGGAAGCCACGGACTCCAGCAGACCGACACCGCCACCACGGTGCGGGTGCGGAACGGCAAGCTCTCGACCACCGACGGGCCGTTCGCGGAAACCAAAGAGCAGCTCGGCGGCTACTTCCTGATCGACGCCAAGGATCTGAACGAAGCGATTGCGATCGCGGCGCGGATTCCCTCGGCCAAATGGGGCTCGGTGGAAGTGCGCCCGGTGTGGGACAAGACCTCATAGACACGATCGAGTCGGTCTACCGGGCCGAGTCGCGCCGCGTACTCGCCACGCTGATCCGTCTCCTCGGTGACTTCGATCTCGCCGAGGAGGCGCTGCAGGAGGCCTTCGCGGCGGCCGTGGAGAAGTGGCCGGCCGAGGGCATTCCGTCCAACCCTCGAGCGTGGCTCGTGTCCACCGGCCGGTTCAAGGCGATCGATCGGCTGCGTCGCAGCCAGCGCGAAGTCTCCGACGAACACGACGTGCCGCAAGCAGCCGCTGAGTACAAAGAAGTCGCCGACGACGAGCTGCGGCTGATCTTCACCTGCTGTCACCCTGCCCTGTCGCCCGATGCGCAGGTGGCGCTGACGCTGCGTGAAGTCTGCGGCCTCACGACCGAAGAAATCGCCCGCGCGTTTCTGACGACGGCCCCGACCGTGGCGCAGCGAATCGTGCGCGCCAAAGGGAAGATCAAAGGCGCCGGTATCCCCTACGAAGTCCCCGCCCTCTCCGATCTGCCGGAACGACTCGACGCTGTGCTGCGCGTCGTCTACCTCGTGTTCAATGAGGGTTACCGCTTCCGGCACGATCTCTCAGGCGAAGCGATTCGTCTCGGACATCTGTTGGCCGAGCTGTTGCCCGATCCCGAGGTACTTGGACTGCTGGCGTTGATGCTGCTCCATGATTCGCGTCGAGCTGGTCGGCTCTCGGCTGAAGGCGACATCGTGCTGCTCGAGGAGCAGGATCGTACGCTCTGGGATCGCAACGAGATCGCTGAGGGAGTGGCACTCGTCGAGCGCGCGCTCGCGAGCCGCAGAGTCGGGCCGTATCTGCTCCAGGCGGCGATCGCCGCCGTGCACGCGGACGCGGGCGATTCCACGAAAACGGACTGGAATGAGATCGTCGGGCTCTACGACGTGCTTTTACGGATGGATCCGTCGCCGGTCGTCGAGCTGAATCGCGCCGCGGCGATCGCGATGCGTGACGGTCCAGCCGCCGGCCTGGCACTGATGGACGCCATTCTCGCGCGGGGTGATCTCACCGACTACAACCACGCGCATTCGGCGCGAGGAGAATTGTTGCGGCGGCTCAAGCGGCTGGGCGAGGCGAGCGAGGCCTACAAGCGAGCGCTACAGCTCGTCACTCAGGACGCCGAACGGCGGTTCCTCGAACGACGACTCGAGAGCTTACAGCAGCCACTCGATCGGTAGCAGCGCGAGAACGCGCACCAACAAGCGCCTGCCCATGCTCGTCCCGGGCTCGCTGGTGAAGCGCTGATTCCCGTTCGTCCATTGCAGCGCCCCCGACTCCGTCAGCGAGACCTTGTAAGACATCTCCGGCACACGCTGCGTGCATGCAGTGGCAACCACGTTCGCGAGCGCCGGACTGTCGATCACAAATCCCATCTCGGTATTGAGTCGCGCCGAGCGCGGATCGAAGTTGAAGGAGCCGACGAAGAGACGGGTGCGATCGACCGCGAACGTCTTGGCATGCAGGCTGGACGCGGAGCTCCCGAACAGTCCGGATCCGCGCGCCGAGCGGCCGCCAGGCAGGCGCTTCAGCTCGTACAGCGTGATGCCCGCCGCGAGCAATGGCTTCCGGCGCTTCGCATAGCCGGCGTGCACCGCGGGGACGTCGGTCGCCTCGAGCGCGTTGGTGAGCACGGTGATCTTCACGCCGGCGCGCGCGAGTCCGGTGAGCTCGTTCACGCCGTCCGCGCCTGGCACGAAGTAGGGAGAGACCAGCTCGAGCTCGCGCTTCGGGCTGTCCATGATTTCCTTGAGTCGCTTCCAGAGCATTCTGTCGTCGGGCGCGCGCGCGAGGCCTTTGGCGGGGTCGTCACTCACCATGTGCACGCTGGCCCACTCGAGCCGCAGGTTGCCGTCGAGGAGGTCGCGTACGAACGGCGCGCGGGCGACGGCATGGATGTATTTCACGCCGACGGGATCGTGCTCGAGGCGTTGCGCGGCGGCTTCGATGTCCACAGTCGGCGACTCATCGGCGGGAGCGACGACGTTCACCGCGGGGACGGCTGAGCCGCTCGTCCAGTAGCGCTCGAAGTCCCTGGTGACTTCCTCCACCACCGGTCCGACCGCGATGATGTCCAAATCAACGAACGACATGTCCTGCCCCGCCCCAAAGTACTCATCGCCGACATTGCGACCGCCGATGATCGTCGCCTGGCCGTCGGCGGTGAACGACTTGTTGTGCATGCGGCGATTCACGCGCGCGAAGTCCACGAGGTAGTCGAGCACGCGCCAGCGCCGGTGCTTGAATGGATTGAAGAGCCGGACCTCTATGTGGGGATGTGCATCGAGTGCGGCGATCCAGGGGTCGAGGCCGGCCGTATTGTTGTCGTCGATCAGCAGCCGCACGCGCACGCCGCGATCGGCGGCGCGATGCAGCGCCTCGAGCAGCAGCGTCCCCGACATGTCGTGGTGCCAGATATAGTACTGCACGTCCAGCGTATGCTCGGCGGCGCCGGCGAGGAGGACGCGCGCGGCGAAGGCGTCGAGACCTTCCTGGAGTGCGAACACGCCCGATTGGCCCGGATGCGCCTGCACCATCCGGCCGCAGGAAGTCCGCAGCCTCGTCTCTCGATAGGTCGCGACGCTCATGAGTGCTAAAACTTAATCAGCCGGATACCAGTTCTTGTCCCACGCGTGCGACTTGAGTTTGCTCAGCATCTCGGGCGACAGCGGGCCCTTCTCCGCAGCCGCGACATTCTGCCGCACGTGAGCCGGCCGGCGCATGCCGGGAATGACGGTCGAAACTTCCGGGGCCGATAGACAAAACCGCAGCGCCAGCTCCGGCAACGTCTCGACGTCCCTATTCAGCAATCCCGACAACGCCTTCGCCCGCCGCTCCACCTCCGCCTTGCGTTTCCCGGCGAAATAGTCGGCGCGCCAATCGCCCGGCGGAAATACGGTGTCGGCTTTGATCTGCCCGGTGAGCGCACCTTCGTCGAACGGCACGCGCACGATGATGCCGAGCGGCTTCTTTTTGGCGAGAGGGAACAGCGCGGGTTCCGGCGAGCGATCGTAGATGTTGTAGATGACCTGTGCGGTCTCGAAGATCGGATCCTCGAGTAAGCGCAGCGCCGTCTCGGGCGCGTGATCGTTGATCGAGACCCCCCAGTGCAGCACCTTCCCTTCCTCTTTAAGACGCGCGATACGGACGAAGGTTTTGTCCCACTCGGGATCGTCCAGCCACGCGTCGTTCCACACGTGGAGCTGTTGGACGGCAATGGCCTCCACGCCGAGGTTCTTGAGCGACCGCTCCGTCGAATCGAGGATGTGGCGTGCGGGGAACACCAGCGCGAGCGGCGTCTTCGCGTGGCCCGGCCAGATGCGGTTCATCGGTGGGATCTTTGTCGCGACTTGGGCGCGCCCGGCGCGGATGTCGTCTTTCAAGGTTTGGCCGATCAGCTGTTCGCTGTGGCCATCGCCGTAGACCAGCGCGGTGTCGAAGAACGTGATGCCCTGATCCACCGCTTCGCGCAGCGCCTTGCGTCCGTCCGCATCGTCCACGCCGCGCCACATGTCGCCGCCGAGTCCCCAGGAGCCGTAGCCGAGCTCGCTGACGTTGTAGCCGGTTTTGCCGAGTGGTCGAGTTTTCATTTCGATATGGGTGTCTGGTCGGAGAGATGATCGCCGCAGGGGAAGCGCGACGCAACCAGCCTTGATCTACCCGCTCTTGCTGAACGTTCAATTGCCGACATATCTCACAATCACGATGATCGAGTCGCCCATGGTCCGAACGGCGCGCCGCGGCCTCGTGGTACTCACGCTCATTAATCTCTTCAACTACCTCGACCGCTGGATCGTCGCTGCTCTTGCCGAGAGCATGAAGCATTCCGAATTGCGCCTCTCGGATGCCCAACTTGGCTCGCTCATGACCGGCTTTCTCATCGTGTACATGCTCGCCGCGCCGCTGTTCGGCTCGCTCGGCGACAAGCGCTCGCGCACCCGGTTGCTGGGCCTCGGCGTGGGCATTTGGAGCATCGCCACCGCGCTCGCAGGTCTGGCGCGCAATTACGTCGGGTTGTTCGCCGCGCGAGCGGCGGTAGGCATTGGCGAAGCGGCCTACGGCACCATCTCCCCCGCTTTACTGGCCGATTACTTCCCCCGAGAGAAGCGGGGGCGCGTGTTCGCGATATTCTTCGCCGCGATTCCCATCGGCTCGGCCCTCGGATACATCGTCGGCGGGCTCGTGGATCGCTATTTCGGCTGGCGCCAGGCGTTTTTCGTCGCCGGGATTCCCGGTCTCATCCTCGCCGCCTTGGTGCTGCGGCTCTACGATCCGCCGCGCGGCAGCCAGGACGTGCTCGAAGCGCACGTACCCACCAGCCGGAATGCGTACCGGACCTTGCTCCGCAATCGACCCTATGTCCTCACGGTCCTCGGATACGCCGCATATACGTTCGCCATTGGCGCCCTGGCGTTCTGGACGCCGTCGTTTCTCGAGCGGGCCCGGGGCATCCCCAAAGCGCACGCGACGGTGCAGTTCGGCGCGATCGTCGTCGTCACCGGATTCGTGGGGACGTACGTCGGCGGCTGGCTCGGCGATCGCCTGCTGCGCGTATCGCGACACGCGTATCTCTGGGTGTCCGGAGTGGTCACGCTCCTGGCGGCGCCGCTTACGCTTGTGGCCCTCGCCGCTCCGCAACCGATCGTGTATTGGCCCGCAATCGTAGCCGCGGAGCTCTGCCTGTTCGCGTCCACCGGCCCCGTCAATTCTGCAATCGTCAACTTCGTCTCCCCGCACATACGGGCTACCGCCGTCGCGCTCAGTATCTTCGCGATCCACGTCCTCGGCGACGTTCCGTCGCCTTCCCTCGTGGGAGTGATCTCGGATGCGCGGTCGCTGGGCCAAGCGATGCTGATCATCCCGGTAGCGGTGCTCGTCGGTGGACTGATTTGGACTTACGCGGCGTGGCGTGAGTCGCGGGCACCGGCCACAGTGGTTGCGTGAGAACGCTGGTGCGCCCACTACTCCGCGTGATGTTGCGGATCTTCTTTCGCCGCATCGAGGTCACCGGAGTCGAGCGCGTGCCATCGGACGGTCCCGTGGTCTTCGTACTCAACCATCCGAACGGGCTGATCGATCCGGCGTTTCTGCTCTGTCTCGCTCCACGACCCGTGTCATTCCTCGCGAAGGCGCCGTTATTCCGGATCCCGATTATCGGCGCGATCGTACGCGCATTCGAGGGCATCCCGGTCTATCGGCGCCAGGACGCCGGAGCCGATCTGCGAAAGAACGCGGAGACGTTCGAGGCAGCCCGGGCCGTGCTGGTCCGTGGCGGCACGATCGCCGTGTTTCCAGAAGGCACGTCGCACAGCGATCCTAAACTGCGGCCGCTCAAGACCGGGACCGCTCGGATCGCCCTCGGCGCCGCCGCGGCGTTGCCGGCGACTTTGACTCTGGAGATCGTGCCCGTCGGCCTGTATTACCGCGCGAAGCAAACCTTTCGCAGCGCCGCCTTATTGCACTTTGGGTCGCCGTTCGCGGTCACGCGCATCCCCCTTGCCCCGGGGGCGGAGCCACCTCCCGAGCCAGTCCATCAACTCACCACGCAGCTCGAGACCGCGCTGCGCGGAGTGATTCTCGAGGCGGAGGCGGTGGAGGCGCACGCGCTCATTGCCCGAGCGCAACACATCTTCAGCGCGACGGACGACGTGCCGGAGAAGCCAGCGCCGCTCGCCGACGAGTTCGAGATGCGCCAGCGGTTTCTCAAGGGGTACGACGTGGCGCGTCAGCTGTGGCCGGACCGCGCCGCCCGCCTGCAGGCCCGGCTGGAGCGCTTCGAAACATCACTCTCTGCCGCGGGTCTGGACGCGCAGCATCTCGCCCCGCGCAGCTATGGGTGGCGGCGCGTGGCGACCTACGCTGTGAAGAGCGTGTTGTTCCTGGCGCTTGGATTACCTGCAGCGATCATCGGCTGGTTGGTTCATTATCCGGCGTATAGGGCGGTGGGTTGGGTCGCGACCGGAATCACGAAGGGCGATGAGGATGCGCTCGCAACGGTCAAAGTGCTTGCTGCGGCGCTGCTTTTCCCGTTGACGTGGACGGTTGTGATCGCGGCGGTGTGGCTTTGGCGTGGCATGTGGGCAGCGGCGCTCGTGACGCCTGCGTTACCGCTGACAGGATACGTTGCTCTCCATTTCGCGGAGCGGTTCGATCGCCTGATAGGGGCGACGCGCGCGCTCGCGATTCTGAGCTTGCGTCCTCGCGCCTTCCTGCGACTCACGGCCGAGCGACGCGAGATCCGCGAGCAAATCCTGGCCCTCGGACGCGAGGTGGAGGCTCTCAGCGGGTAAGCAGAATGAAACGGGCCGGTGCCGCAATTGCGCCCCTTCCTGCCGCAAAAACGCCCTAACCATGTCCGACTGGAATCTCAGGTTTGACAGCGTTGTTTTGCTCTTGTCTTGGAGGTTCCATGCGGAGACTCGTGGTTGCCGTCGTTACACTGGTCGCGTTCGCATCGATCGCGGAGACCCAGCAAGTCGGGGTACTCACTCACAACGCGACGCTGCGAAGCGGCCCGTCGAGCTCTTCAGGGAAGGTGGCCGCGCTGCAGGCTGGCGAGGCAGTGACGCTGTTGGGCAGCGGTCGTCGGGCAGGCTACCTCCGCGTGCGAGCGCAGAGTGAAGATGTGGGATGGGTCTTTGAGCATTATGTGCGGCTGATCGATCCAACCGAAGTGCACCAGCCGACGTCGCCGCACACACTCCAGCCGGCCCCAACGGTGGTGCCCGTGGCGCAAGGTGACTTCGACGCCTGTCCCGATTCCGGAAATGCGAAGCCGGCGAACGTGAGGGCCCTGAATCGCCTCAAGAACCGCAGTGCGGCGCCGCAGGCCGCTGATATCGACAGCAACGTAACCCTGGCTACCATCCTCGCGCCGAGCAGGGATGACGCGGGCCGGTTCAACGAGGCGAAGGCGGCCGAGATCACCGGGTACGTCTTTCGGGTAATCCCCGGCGGAAGCAGCGAGACCACCAACTGTAAGAAAGGGGATCCGGTCCATCGGGATACGCATATCGAGCTCACGCTGAGCCCGACTGACACGGCCGAGATCCGCCGCGTGATCGTCGAGGTGACTCCGCGCTGGCGCGCCGCGATGCTGAAGGACTCCGTTGATTGGTCGACGGCCACACTGCAGCAGACCGTTGAAGGCCACCGGGCCAGGGTGCGCGGCTGGCTGATGTTCGACGCGGAGCACAAAAGCCAAGCCGAAAACACCCATCCGGGAGGCGGCACGAACTGGCGAGCGACCGCCTGGGAGATTCATCCCATTTCCGCAATTACGGTCATACCTCCACCCTGATCGATGCCCAAAGAGCCCAGAACACGAGAAGCGCGACACGACTCATGGTCGCATCGCGCTGCGAGTTGCCCCTCCTGGGATCGAACCAGGACTCTCCTGATCCAGAGCGGCGACTCGCTTGTGAATGAACGACTTACCAAACGTACACGAACCGCGAGATCGTGTCGTCCGTCTGTCGCGAGTCGACGCACTGAATGTGAGAGTTGGTTCGAGTTTGTTGGTCCGCAGATCACTACTTCAACAATAACTCATGAGGTTGCCAATGACACGCGAAGAGTTTCGCGCGAAGTGGAGCGCTCGGCGGGCAGAGTGGGAGAAGCCCGGCGTCCTCTTGAGCGCGGCAAAGCTCTGTGAGGAGTTCACCGCGGACTTCGAGAATGTGTTGACGTCACAGGACGAGGCCGTACTGAATACGAACGAGGCAGCGGTGATAACAGGTTACAGCCGGGAGCGACTGCTGGGCCTATACAGACAGGGGAGGCTGCGGGGACACAAGAAGGGGAAGAACGTGTTCTTCCAAGCGGGGGATCTGCCGAGGAAGCCAAAGGGACAACTAGTCACATTGTCCAGAGGGTTCACGACTCCCCC
>DATGVZ010000061.1:0-3281 GCA_035299765.1 Gemmatimonadales bacterium | reverse complement strand
TGGCGGCCGTGACGGTCGCGATACGACGCCTTGGTGGCGGGGGGGCCGTGCCGATCGAATCCCTTTTGCTCAGTGCTCCACCAACGGCTCCTCCCGCGTCGCCGCCCTCGACGCCAGCCGATCGCGCGCGCAGGCCTGGAGCACAGCCGGAGCCCTCCATAAGTGCGCAGTCTGCGAACGACCTCGCGGGCACGTGGATGCTGTATCAGCGCATGGTTGCCGCGGGTGTGGGACCGGCGTCCCTGGACGAACTGATTGCCGGCCGAGCTAACGGAGAACCAGTCGAAATCGGGAAGCTTCTCTACAAGGGAGCAGGTGCCCGCCAGCGCGCGCAGGAATTGCGAGAAGCCGCAAAGCGCGCGAGCGGCGAGAGCCTCCGCGCGATCATCGACGAAGTCTGCGACCTCGTTGTCCTCGCCATCGAACCCGAGTAGCAGACGTCGTTGGCGAGGAGCCTGGCTCATCGGGCTCGTCGTCAGCGTCGCGCTGCTCGCCTGGGTGCTCCATCGCATCGACCTCCGGCAGGTGTGGGACGACGCGCGCCACGCCGATCCGCTATTGCTCCTCGCCGCCGTCGTGCTCGCCACGGCCACATTTCCGCTGCGTACGATTCGCTGGCGGCTGATTCTGCGTGATGTCGACGGCCACCGGTTTCCCTGGCTCCCGCTCTGGCATGCGACCGCGATCGGCTTCATGGCAAACAACCTGCTGCCCGCGCGCGCGGGCGAGGTCGCCCGCGCGTACATAGCGACGCGTCAGCTGCCGGTGCGTTTCACAACGGCGCTGGCGTCGATCGGCGTCGAGCGGGTCTTCGACGCCCTGATGATGTTGGCGCTCATGGCGCTGGCGATCGCCGCGCCGTCATTTCCGCGGCATGCCCTCGTCGGTGGGCGATCACTTTCGACCGTGGCCACGACGGCGGCGGTCCTGTTCGGCGCGTTATTGCTGCTCGCGCTCATCGTTGTGCACCGCCCCGCTCCCTGGCTGGCGCTGCTCAGTCGAATCGCGAGTCGCCTGCTCCCCGCCCATGCCGCGGCTCGCGTGATGCATTGGACCGAGGGAATTGTGGCGGGCCTCGAGGTGTTGAAGAGTCCCGCGCGGTTCGGCGGTGTCGTCCTCTGGTCGCTGGCGCTGTGGCTCACCAACGCCGCCGCGTTTGCCGTCTGCTTTCGCGCATTCGGGATCCGCGTGCCGGCCGAAGCTGCCCTGCTCTTACAGGGGATCATCGGCTTCGGAGTGGCCGTGCCATCGACGCCCGGGTACATCGGCGTCTTCGAAACCGCGACCCTCTTGACGCTCAGCGTGTACGGCGTCGACCCGAACCTGGCCGCGAGCTATGGGCTGACCTATCACCTCACGACATTTCTCCCAATCACCTTGCTCGGTCTCTGGTCGCTCTCACGCCTGCACCTGGGGCTTCGTGATCTCAGCGCCGCGCCGCACGCCACATGACGGATGCCGTTCGCATCGCGGCGTATGCGAAGATCAACCTCTTTCTCCGGATTCTCGCTCGGGAGGCAACAGGATTTCATCAGATCGAAACCGCGTTTGCGCTGCTCGAGCTCGCCGACGAGCTGCACGTCCGTCGCACCGACTCCGGCGTAACGCTCGAGGTCAACGGACCTGATCTCGGGCCGGCCGATGAAAATCTTGCCGTGCGAGCGGCGCGAGCCGTGCTCGACGCGACGGGCAACCGGTTCGGAGTAGCGATCACGCTCACCAAGCGTATTCCCGTTCGGGCCGGACTCGGTGGCGGCTCGAGTGACGGCGCCGCGGCGTTGCATGCGGTGAATGCGCTCGCGGGCAACGCGGTCCCACGCCATGAGCTGCTGCACTTCGCTGCCCGGCTCGGCTCGGACGTCGCGTTCTTTGCCGGCGGGGCCGCGCTCGCGGTTGCATGGGGCCGCGGAGAGCGCCAGTTCCGTCTCCCCGCTCCACCTGCCCTTCCCGCCCTCGTCGCGATTCCCCCGATCGAGGTGGCGACGGCGGACGCCTACCGCTGGTGGGACGAACAAAATCCCACGATCAGTGCGCGCGGACCGGTCGCGCTCGACGCCGACGCTTTGGCCACGTGGGGCAGCATCGGCCGGCTCGGTGGCAACGACTTCGAGGGGCCAGTCTTCGGGAAATATCCGGAGCTACGCGCGTTATACGAGCGAGTGGCTGGCACGGGACCGATCTGGGTACGGCTCTGCGGCTCGGGAAGCGCCGTTGCGGCGGTCTATAAGAAGGAGAGCGAGCGGGATGATGCGGTGCAGCGACTGGGGGAGAAACAGCAACGGCTCATCAAGACGGCGACGCGGGCGACCGTGGCGCAGGCACCACAGCCTTCAGATAGTTGATAGGGCTCCGAGGCAATTCATCCCTTCAGGTACAACCGTTTGGGATCGAGCACTTCGCGCAAGAGGCGGAGATCGGTTGGCGACGGCGGTTCGACACAATCGAGCGTGGACCTGCTGCGCAGCGCCCACCCAACGCCTGCCCGCACGTCCTCCACTGACACGCCGGGATACAATGCCGTCAGCACCAACTCCCCATTCGCGGCGTCGCGTTCGAACACACCCTTGTCGGTGATCACCTTGGCGACGCGTTGGCCGGGGCTCGTCACAAAGTCCACACGTTCCGGAAACGTCCTGGGCGAGATTTTCGACACGATCAGAATCCGATGGGCGTGGATCGCGATTTCCGCCGCGCCGCCGGAGCCTGGGAGTCGCACCTTGGGCTTGGTGTACGATCCGATGACGGTGGTGTTGATGTTGCCGTAACGATCGACCTGCGCGCCGCCGAGAAAGCCGACCTCGATCCGGCCGTTCTGGAGGAACAGCTGAAACACGTCCGCCATGCCGCACACCATCAGCGAGCCAGTGACGAGTGCCGGATCGCCGATCGACACCGGCAGGCGCTCGGGCACCGCGCCGACGGCGCCTGATTCATAGATCAGCACCAGGTTGGGAGCGTGGCTGCGCAGCGCGAGATTGCACGCAAGGTTGGGCAGCCCGATCCCGACGAACACGACTTCGCCGTCGCGCAACTCTCGCGACGCGACAGCGGTCATCATCTCGTCCGGCGTGTAGACGTTAGAACCCGTAATTCACCCCCGCACAGACCTGGGCGCGGGCCGTGAGCCGCTTGGCTAGCGCTGGTTGCTTGTCGATGTACGTCGCGCGGTCGGGGATGCCATACACGAATTCATCGAGATAGCGAGCCAGCGCGGCCGGATCGCGCGAGATCGCTTCCCACGCCACGTAGAAGTCGTTGTCGCGATCGTAATAGCCCTGCGC
>DATGVZ010000060.1:0-9555 GCA_035299765.1 Gemmatimonadales bacterium | reverse complement strand
CTCGATGCCTCCGTGCGCCGGGTGCTCGAGATCAAGCGCAACCTGGGATTGTTTGCGCAACGGCAAGTGCCGCTCGATTCGATCTCGAAGATCGTCGGCTCGAAGGCCTTTCAGGATGCGGCTGACGACGTCGCCCAGCGCGCCCTCACACTGGTCCGGGATACCACGGGCACGGTCGCGCGCCTCCGGAGAACGCGGAGCCGGATCGCACTCGTCGCCTTTGGGGACGAGCTGAACAGCACCGTGGGACAACGGCTGCTCGAGGTTCTCCGACTCGGCGGCGACACGGTGAGCTTCTTCCGCCTGTGGCCGATGTCCGGGCCATTGTCCTACGATTCTGCGCGCGTCGTGATTGCCCGGGCGCCGACCGTGGTGTTTGCCGCGAACGTGCGGCCGATCTCCTCGAGGGGGAACATCGCGTTGCCCGATTCGCTCGCGCGACTCATCGCGGTCACGGACTCGCAGAAGCCAACGGTCCTCGTGTCGCTGGGCAGCCCGTATCTCCTGAACCAGACGCCGACCGTGAAGTCGTATGTCATCGCGTGGAGTGGCGTGCGCGCGGCCGAGCGAGCCGCGAGCCGTGCCCTGCTCGGCTGGTCACCGATCCGAGGGAAGCTGCCGATTCGCATTCCGCCGGCGTATCCTATCGGACACGGCATGGTGGTGAGCGACTCGACGGTGCCGCCGCCGCGCCCACCGGCGCACATCATCATTCCATGAGACTCCGGCTTGCGGCCGTCACCGCCCTGCTCGCATGCGGAGGGGGGGCGCGCGGGTCGTCGCCACCACCCATCTCCGCGCCCGCACCGCAGCGGGGGTTCGCTCCCGTCGTCGCCTATCTGCGATCGCAGGTGGATAGTGCCTTCCCCGGCGGCGTCGTGGCGGTCGGCTTCCGGGACAGCGTGGTGCTCCTCGCCGCGGTCGGTCACTACAGCGCGAACGATCCCCGGCCCGTGACGCCCGAGACGATCTACGATCTCGCCTCGCTCACCAAGGTCATCGCGCTCACCACCGAGTGCATCCTCCTGGTCGACCAGGGCAACCTCGATCTCGACGCACCGGTTCAGCGCTACCTGCCGGAATTCCGCGGCCCCATGAAAGACCAGGTGACGATCCGTCACCTGCTCACGCACTCGGCGGGCCTCGCCGCCGACCTGCCGCTGTTCGATTCGACGCGCACGCGTGAGGCGGCGCTCCGGATGGTGGACACGTCGCCGCTGTTGTCGCCGCCCGGGACACGGTTTGTCTACTCCGACTTGAGCGCAATCGTGCTGATGCAGGTCGTGGAGCGCATCACCGGGCGGCCCTTCGACCAGGTGCTCGCCAGCGACGTCTTCGGACCGCTTGGCATGACCGCCACGCGCTTCGTACCGCCCCAGATCTGGCACGATCGCATCGCGCCCACCGAGGTGGACACGTTCTTCCGGCATCGCTTGTTGATCGGCGAAGTGCACGACGAGAGCGCAGCGCGCCTGGGCGGCGTGTCCGGGAACGCAGGATTGTTCTCGAATGCGCCGGACCTGGCCAGGTTTGCGGCGTGGCTGCTGCGGACTCGCCAGGGTGTGTTAGCCCCGGGCTGGCAGCCCGGGGTTATCCCACCCAAACTCTCATCGGAGCTTGTCCGCGCGTTTACCACTCGCCAGAACATTCCTCCCGGCTCCTCCAGAGCCCTCGGCTGGGACACTCCCTCCGAGCTCTCGAGCGCCGGAACGAAAATGGGACCGAACGCATTCGGACATACCGGCTTCACCGGCACATCCATCTGGTTCGATCCCGACCGCAACGTCTTCATTATACTGCTGACCAACCGCGTGAACCCCACACGCGCCAACCTCAAGATCCTTCAGGTCAGGCGCCGCGTCGCCGATCTCGTGAACGACGCGCTCACTCCACCACGGTAGCCCAGCCGCGGCGCGACAGGTCGCGGTAGATCACGTAGCCACCGAGCGCGGCGAGCGCGAGCAGCAGCAGGCCAGTCGTGGTCTCATGCAGCAGCAGCTTGCCGACGCCGAAGAGCACCCCGTAGACCAGTACTAAGCCCGCGATCCAGTCGAGCAGATTCGAGAGACCGCCGCCCGCAACCTTCACATCAGGTGCTTGCGCGGCGATTGGCGCCCAGCCGGCACGCGACGGCCGCGTGCGCCGGTAGAACGCGACGAGCGTCTCCCGCGGCTCCGGTTTGGTAAGGAAGGTGACGGCCAGCCACACGACTGTCGTGACGGCAACGGTAATCAGCATGATGTGTGCGAAGTCGACGGGCTTGTCGTTGTCGAGGCCCAGGGCCAGCTGCAGGACGAGCGAGACCACGAATGCGGAAATCATCGCGGAGACTTCGCTCCACGCATTGATGCGCCACCAGTACCAGCGGAGGAGCAGCACGCCGCCCGTTCCCGCGCCCGTCACGATCAGCAGCTTCCACGCTCCTGCGATGGATTCCAGTTTGAGCGTCACGAGCGCGGAAATGATCGTCAGTACCACCGTCGCCACCTTCGATGCCAGCACGTAATGCGCGTCGCTCCGGTCACGCTTCCAAAACCGCCGGTAGAAGTCGTTCACCAGATAGCTCGCGCCCCAGTTGAGCTGCGTCGCGATCGTCGACATGTATGCAGCCGCGAACGCGGCGACCATCAGACCGCGGAGCGCCGCTGGCAGGTGATCGATCAGCACCCGGATGTAGCCTGTCTCGGGATCCTTCAGCCCAGGGTAGAGAATCAGCGAGGCCAGCGCAACGAGAATCCACGGCCACGGCCGGATCGCATAGTGCGCGATGTTGAACCAGAGCGTGGCGAGCAACGAGTGCCGCTCGTCCTTGGCCGAGAACATCCGTTGGGCGATGTAGCCGCCTCCACCGGGCTCGGCGCCGGGATACCACGTCGCCCACCAGTTGACGCCGATGTAGACGAAGAACGCGATCATCGGCATCCAGGCCGATCCCACGGTGGGAACGATGTTCAACGCATCGCCGCGACCCGCTGCCACCAGCTTCGTCTTCATCTCCTCGATACCACCCACCGCGTTCACTGCAAACACGGCGAGAATGATCACCATCGACATCTTGATCACGAACTGGAACATGTCGGTGACGAGGACACCCCACAGACCAGAGAGTGTCGAAATCGCCGATGTGAGCGCGATCATCCCGAGCACAATGACCAGCGCTTCGAATTTGCCGATGCCGAAGATCAACTGCAGGATCTTCACCATCGCCAGGTTCACCCATCCGAGGATGATGCAGTTGATCGGAATCCCGAGATACAGGGCACGAAAGCCGCGCAAGAATGCGGCGGGCTTTCCCGCATAGCGGATCTCGGCAAACTCGACGTCCGTCATCACCTGTGCTCGGCGCCACAGCCGCGCATAGAAGAAGACCGTGAGCATCCCGCTCGCAAGGAAGCACCACCAGATCCAGTTCCCCGCGATACCGTTCTTCGCCACAAAACCGGTAACCGCGAGCGGGGTGTCGGCGGCGAACGTCGTCGCGACCATCGATGTGCCCGCGAGCCACCAGGGGACGTTGCGTCCGGAGAGGAAGAACTCCGTCGTGCTCTTACCGGCGCGGGCTTTGTAGTAAAACCCGATCCCGATGTTGAACGCGAAGTACGCGCCGATGATCAGCCAGTCGATGATGGTCAGTCGCATGGGCCTCCAATTGGGGGTGCTAAGCGATTTGGGGCAAGCCCATTGCGGCACCGTTGACAGCCCGCCACCGCCCTTCTAAGTTGCTGCCAGACTGGAGGATAGTAATGGGCACGACACAAAAGGCGGTTACCCTGACGCTCACCGAGCGCGCGGGTGAAGAGGTCAAGAAGTTTCTCGCGGAAGAGAAGGTTGCGCAGGAATCGGCGGGACTGCGCGTCGCCGTTCTGCCGGGCGGATGCTCGGGCTTCCGTTATAGCCTGAACATCGAAGAGCAGCCGGCGGCGGATGACGTCGTCATCGAGAGCGCGGGCGTGCGGTTGTTCGTCGACGAGTTCAGCTCGCAGTATCTCAACGGCACCGTGATCGACTACAAGAGCAACTTCCAGGAGTCCGGATTCGCCTTCGAGAATCCGAATGCCTCCGGCGGCTGCGGCTGCGGATCGTCGTTCACGGTCTGAGCGTTGATCCTTCGTGATTCGGTAAGCTGGGCCCGCGCATGTCGCGGGCCCTTTCTTTTCTAGGTATGCGCCCCCTCGACGTCGGCGTCATCATTGCCTACTTCGCAGCAGTCATCGTGTTCGGCCTGGTGCTGGCGGGCCGGCAGCGAGACGCCTCCGACTACTTTCTGGGGCATCGCGGGCTGCCGTGGTGGGCACTGATGATGTCCGTGGTTGCGACGGAGACCTCGGCCCTCACTGTCATCTCGATTCCGGGCATCGCGGCTCGTGGTGACCTGACGTGGCTGCAGGTGACCTTCGGCTACCTGGTTGGCCGGATCGGCGTCGCGCACTTCCTGTTGCCGGGCTATTTCGATGGATCACAGGACACCGCTTATCAACGGCTCGAAAGACGTTTCGGCGTTGCCGCGCGACGAACGGCGTCTGGCGTGTTTCTGTTCACCCGCTCCGTCGCCGATGGCGTGCGGATGTTCGCCACAGCGATCACCCTCGCCATCATCACCCATTGGAGCCTAAGTCTCGGGATCCTCGCGATCGGTCTGGTGACGTTGCTGTACACCTGGGTGGGCGGCCTCCGCGCCGTCGTGTGGGTCGATGTGATCCAGCTCGGCGTCTATCTGCTCGGTGGGATCGCAACTCTGATCGTCGCCACACATATGGCCGGTGGTATCGACGCGTTCGGACGTGCGTGGGAAGCGGGCAAGCTCCGCGTGTTCGATTTCCAACTCTCGTTCAAGGTGCTCTACACGTTCTGGGGAGGCCTGGTCGGCGGCGCACTTCTTTCGGCTGCCACGCATGGAACAGAACACCTGTTTGTGCAGCGGCTGCTAGCGGCACGCGGTCTCAGGGACGCGCAGCGCGCGCTGATCGGATCGGGCGTGTTCATCATTGCCCAGATCGGCTTGTTCCTCTTAGTCGGGACGAGCCTGTGGCTTGCCGGTGCGGATCAACCGGGTATGCGGAGCGACGCGATTTACCCGACATTCATTGTGACACACCTCCCCACTGGAATCGCCGGGCTGGCGGTTGGCGGCATTTTGGCCGCGGCGATGAGCAGTCATGCTTCGGCCGTGAACTCTCTGGCGTCGGCCTCGACGCATGATTTCTATGCGCCGATGACAGGCAGACATGACCCGGAACGCCTGTTGCGCGTCGGCCGCTGGCTGACACTCATCTGGACCGCGGTCCTCGTCGCCGGCGCGCTGGCCTTCCGCGATCAGAACACTCCAGTCGTGCAACTCGCACTCAGCATCGCATCACTCACCTACGGCTCTCTCCTGGGCACCTACATCTTGGGCGGGATCTCGCGACGTACTCGACAGGTCGATGTGATTATCGCGCTCGTCGTAAGCATCACCGTCATGTCGCCGGTAGTGCTCGGCGCTGTCATTCCTCACTTCCCCGTACATTGGCTTCCCGGACTCGCGTGGCCGTGGTATGTGCCGCTGGGAACGACGGTGACGGTAGTGGTAGGGATGATCTCGTCGCTGATTGGACGGTCGGTCGGACGGCCAGAGATACCGACTTGACAGATCCGACCGTCGGGCCGTCCGGCCATCCGACCGTCCTTATCGGCGTCGACGCGGGTGGTTCGCACACCGCCGTCGCTATCGGCGACGCCCGCGGTCGCGTGCTCGCGCGCGCGGAAGGCCCCGGCTCCGCCATGCGGCCCGGCGGTGCCGAACGATCGGCGGCGGTCATCCAGGACGTCGCGCGGCGCGCGGCGACGCAGGCCAAGGTCTCTCTGCCGGCGGTGTTTGCCGTGGTCGGCGCAGCGGGCGCCGGTGCTACGCCGGAACAAGACGCGCTCGCAGCTGCGCTGACCGACGCCGGCGTCGCGACTCGCGTCAACGTTCGGACGGACATGGAGATCGCCTTGGCGGCAGCATTCGGAGACGGGCCGGGGATGCTGATCAATGCCGGCACCGGTTCGATTGCCTGCGCGCGCGCGCCGGACGGGACGCTGCATCGCGCCGGCGGGTATGGTTGGCAGCTCGGCGACGAGGGCAGCGGGTATTGGTTCGGACGGCGAGCGCTCGCCGCGGCGGGTCGCTCACAAGACGGCCGTGAAGAGTCCTCCACGCTCCTCGAGCGGGTCCTCGTGGCGCTGAGTCTCCGCACGCTGGACGATCTGGTTCGCTGGTCTACGACTGCTACGCCGGCACAAGTCGCGTCGCTCGCGCCCCATGTCCTCAACGCCGCGCTCGAGGGTGAGCGCGGCGCACAGCGAATCGTGGAGGACGCCGCGACGGAGCTGCTGTTGCTCCTGCGCGTCCTCAGCCGTCACTTCCCGGGAAGCGATCCGATTCGTGTGTCGACCGCGGGCGGGCTCTTGCGTCCAGGCTCTCCGCTGCTCGCGGCATTGCGCGTCAAAGTCGGCGCGGAGCTACCACGAGCGCGATTCGCGGACGTCGGTGGAACGGTGGATGGACCGGTCGGCGCGCTGCGCATCGCGGCGCAGCTGTTTGCCGCGCCGCCCGGCAATTAAGCGGATCTCCCTCGGACTCGAGGCCCCACCTCTCCTTCACGTCGTACTCTGCTGTGTCGCACGCTGTACAAGAAATAGATCACCGCTCCGGCGACCAACCAGGCCACAAACCGCAGTTTGGTGAGCGTGGGTAGGCTGAGAATCAGGTAGACGCAGAAGAGAATCGAGACGATCGGCAGCAGCGGGACCCACGGCGTGCGGAAGGGACGGGGCCGATTGGGGTCGGTGCGGCGCAGCACGATGATGCCGAGGGCCACGAGGATAAACGCGAACAACGTGCCGATGTTGGTTAGCTCGAGCACGACGCCGATCGGAGCGATCGCGGCGAACAGCGCGACGAAGATCCCGGTCACGATGGTCGTCACGTGGGGCGTCTTGTAGCGAGGATGCAGCCGCGCCGCCCAAGGGGGCAACAGCCCGTCGCGCGCCATCGACATGAAGATTCGCGCCTGGCCGAGCTGGAACACGAGCAGGACGGACGTCATGGCGGCGACGGCGCCCAGCGCGAGAACGCCGGCCGCCCAGTCTGCGTGGATGTACTGGAGCGCGACGGCGAGCGGATCGGGCACATTGAGCTTGTCCCACGGAATGATCCCCGTCAGCACGAGCGCGATCCCCACGTAGAGCACGGTACAAATGATCAGCGACCAGATGATGCCCCGCGGAATGTCGCGTTGGGGATTCTTTGCTTCCTCGGCGGCCGTGCTGACGGCATCGAACCCGATATACGAAAAGAAGATGATTGCCGCGCCCACGCTGATGCCCGCCAGGCCGTTGGGCGCGAACGCGGGCGTCGACCATTGCTGCGGCCTCACATAGCCTACGCCCACGACCAGGAATAGGCCGATGATCGCCACTTTGATCACGACCATGAGCGTATTCACCCACGCCGTTTCCTTCGTGCCTACGACGAGCAGCCAGGTGATGATCGCCACGACCCCGAACGCCGGAAGGTTGAAGACCAGCGGAATGGGACCGAGGTGCGGCGCTGCAGCCAGCAGGGCGGGATCGTGGCGCGCCGTGAGGATATCCGTCACGAACCAGCGCGGCATCTCGACGCCCAGGCCGCGGAGCAGCGAATCGAAGTACCCGGCCCAGCCGATGGCCACGGCGATGTTGCCGACCGCGTACTCCAGAATCAGATCCCAACCGATGATCCAGGCCACGAGCTCGCCCAGGGTGGCGTAGGCATAGGTATACGCGCTCCCTGAGATCGGGATCATAGCCGCAAATTCGGAGTACGTGATCGCCGCGAGCGCGCTCGTCACACCGGCCAGGACAATCGAGACGACGATCGCAGAGCCCGCGCCCAAGTGGCCGGCGTCGCCGCTGATCGCGGTCCCGATGGCGGCGAAGATCCCGGCGCCGATGATCGCGCCGATGCCCAGCGCCGTGAGCTGCACGGCGCCGAGCGTTCGGCGCATCCCGCCGCCGGCCTCGCTGTCGGCGATGCACTGGTCGACGGTCTTCCGGGCAAACAGCTGTCCCCTGAGCACCGAATCAACCTGCCTGGTAATGTGTGACGGCGATCGTTACGGAATGACGGTCACGCTGGCAACGTAGTCGACGTGTCGGCCATCGCGTGTCGTCGCGGGATTGAAGAGGTATCCCATCATCCGTTCGGTGAATTCGCGTCGATAATCCGCGTCATTGATCGGAGGCGTCACCTCGACGCGCGTGACTCTTCCCTCGGCGGTCACCCAGAACCGCACCTCGTGACGCCGGCCGCGCGCGTCGCGCGGCGCGCCGGGAGGTGGAAAGATCGTCCACCGCGGCGAGGCGGGGAAAATGTAACCCACCCCGCCACCCGAGCCAGCGCCGGTATCGGCGCCGGTGCCCGTTCCCGTCCCCGTGCCTTTGCCGCCGCCGGTGCCCGGTCCTTGGCCCGGGCCTCCTGTAGTTCCAGCGCCAGTGCCGATCGCCGCCGGCGGCAGAACCGCGGCCGTCGTCGGAATCTCGATTCTTACCGGCTCGGGAAGCGACACGGCGACTGTCGGTACGGTCACGGTCGGAGCCGCCGGAATGTCCCGCGCCTGCGGTGTGGAGGGCGCCGGCAACGCGAACCAACTGCTCACCGCCGGCCGGCCGCCACCGCCGCCACCACCCGGCGGTCCGGAACCTCCGCCTCCCGACTGAAAGAACTGGGCTCCGCGCCACAACACGAGCAGCGCGATCGTCACATGCGCGAAGAAGGACAGCGCCGCGGCTCGCCCCTCGCGCCGCCGTGGAAGCGGAAGCGCATAGGAATCGAAGGCAGGTCGTGTGGCCGGTGTGAGGTCAGGCACGTTCAATAGATACACTGCGAAGCAATGCGGGGCACGACTTGCGCCGTGCCCCGAATGTTGCAGTCCACGTCGTGTGAACGCTTAGTGTGCCGCCGCCTGCTCCCCCGGCGTGAATCCGATCACCTGGACACCCGCCCCCTTGGCGATGTCCATGGCGCGGACGATGTCCCCGTACTTGCGGTTCGGCGCCGACTTGATGAACAGCAGCTTTGCCGGGCGCTGATCGTAGAGCTCGTGGAACTTGGCATCGAGGGCCGCGAACGGCACCGGCTGTCGGTTGATCGCGTACGACCCGTCTGGCAGCAGCTCCAGCACGATCTGATCGCTCGACTGGTGCTTCTGCCGCGGCTGCTGCTTCTGCTCGGCCGGTACCTGCACGTCGAAGTCGCGGCGCGACAGCGGGAGCGTAATCATGAAGATGATGAGCAGCACGAGCAGCACGTCGATCATCGGCGTGACGTTGATGTCCGAGCTGAGCCCGCTGCCCGAGCCTCCGCTTCCCATCGCCATCGCTCAGTGCCTTTCCGGGCGCGCCGTGCGCTCCTGCTCGGCGATCGCCCCTACCACGCGGACTCCGGCCTTGCGCGCCATTTCCAACGCCGTCTGCACGCGCTCGTACTTGACCCCTTCGTCCGCTTTCAAATACATGATCTTATCGATCGTGCGGTTGGCATACAGGTTCGTG
>DATGVZ010000059.1:0-6628 GCA_035299765.1 Gemmatimonadales bacterium | reverse complement strand
AGTCGAGTTGACGTATCGCGGCTACACGATCTACTCGATGCCGCCACCCAGCTCTGGCGGCGTGACGATGGGCGAGATCCTGAACATCCTCGAGGGCTACGACACGATTCCGGCGCTTGGCACGCCCGCGTACGAGCATCTGCTCGCCGAAGCGATGCGTCGCGCGTTCATCGACCGGAATCACTGGCTTGGCGACCCCGACTTCGTCCAGATGCCGATCGAGCGTCTGCTCTCGAAGTCGTACGCGGCGTCGTTGCGCTCGGAGATCGATCTCCAGCATGCGACACCGACTCCGCCGTCCATCACGACGGGTGGCGGCGTCCACACTACGCATTACTCGATCGTCGACGCAAAGGGAAACGCGGCCTCGGTTACGACAACCCTGAACGGCGGTTTCGGGAGTGGTGTCACGGTGACGGGCGCCGGCTTCCTCCTTAATAACGAAATGGACGACTTCGCCTCGGCGCCTGGCAAGCCGAACATGTACGGTTTGGTGCAAGGTGAAGCGAATGCGATCGCGCCGGGCAAGCGCATGCTCTCGGCAATGACGCCGTCGATCGTCCTCGACCGCGGCGGCAACCTGTTCATGGTGGTCGGGACGCCGGGCGGGCCGACGATCATCACTACGGTCGCGCAGGTCATCCTCAACGTTCTCGACCAGCGGATGACTCTCGCCGATGCGGTCGCGGCGCCGCGCATCCATCATCAGGCGTTGCCCGACGTGATTCGGTATGAGCGTGACGGCCTGAGCGACGCGACGGTGCGCGCGCTCGAGGCGATGGGGCACAAGCTGGAAATGCGACGGGGGATGAGCGGCATCGTCGCCGCCATACAACACACCGCCGGCGGATGGATCGGGGTTGCCGATCCACGCTACGCCGGCGGTGCTTTAGGCTACTGACTAGTACGACTGACACGCTCACCATTTCGCGCTACGTTTGGAGCCCTATGCGCCCCCCCCCACTAAGACAGTCATCGCCCGCGGACGTCTGCGTCGTCGGCTCTGGTGCCGGCGGCGGAATGGCGGCTTACGTCCTCACCCGCGCCGGTCTCAACGTCACCGTGCTCGAGGCCGGCGGCCCGTGGGACAACACGACCGACTCCGCGATGTTCAAGTGGCCCTACGAATCGCCGCGCCGCGGCGCCTCCACTCCGGCCAAGCCCTTCGGTGAATTCGACGGCTGCATCGGCGGATGGGACCTCCCGGGCGAGCCGTACACCGTCGCGCACGGCGAGAGCTTCCGCTGGTGGCGCGCGCGCATGGTCGGCGGGCGGACCAACCATTGGGGTCGGATCTCGCTCCGCTTTGGGCCGCGCGACTTCAAGGCGAAAACGTACGACGGTCTGGGGGACGACTGGCCGATCAGCTATGAGGACGTGCGCCCCTATTACGAAAAACTCGAGCAGCTGGTCGGCGTGTTCGGGAGCAAGGAAAACGTCCCCAACGCGCCCGACAGTCTGTTTTTGCCGGCCCCGAAGCCACGCTGCTACGAGCTCCTGGTGCAACAGGCCGCGCGCCGGCTGAACGTCACCTGCGTTCCGGCGCGTCTGTCGATCCTCACGCGCCCACTCAACGAACGTCCGGCGTGTCACTACTGCGGGCAGTGCAATCGCGGTTGCAAGACGAACTCGAATTTCTCCTCGACGAATGTGCTGATCGCGCCGGCACTCAAAACCGGAAAACTCAACCTGATCACGCACGCGATGGCCCGCGAAGTGACGCTCGATCGCTCGGGACGCGCGAGCGGCGTCACCTACATCGACACGACCGCTGGCAGCGAGCACCACGTCGCTGCGCGGGTGGTGGTGCTCGCCGCCAGCGCCTGCGAGACGTCGCGGTTGTTGCTCAACTCGAAATCGTCGGCCTTCCCGAATGGCTTGGCGAATGGCAGCGGCACGGTGGGCAAGTACCTGACCGATACGACCGGCACCGACGTGGCCGGCTTCATTCCCAAGATGATCGACCCCGTGCCACACAACCATGACGGCGTGGGTGGGATGCACGTCTACATGCCGTGGTGGCTCGACAACAAGAAGCTCGACTTCCCGCGCGGCTATCACATCGAGGTCTGGGGCGGGACCGGCATGCCGGAGTTCGGCTTCATGGGCGGCATCCAGAATTACCCCGGTGGCGGCGGCTACGGGAAACAGCTCAAGGCGGATTATCGCCGCTATTACGGCGCCTACGTCGGGTTCTCGGGTCGCGGCGAGATGATCCCCAACGAGAACAGCTATTGCGAGATCGATCCCAGGGTCGTGGACCGCTGGGGCATCCCCGTTCTTCGCTTTCACTGGAAGTTCACCGACCACGAGTACCTGCAGGTCAAACACATGCAGGAGACGTTCCGCGCCCTCATCGCCGAGATGGGGGGCGTATCACATTCACAGATGCCGTCGCGTGAAGACGGCTATGGCATCGCGGCCGGCGGCGTGATCATTCACGAGCTGGGCGGCGCGCGCATGGGATCGGATCCCAAATCGTCCGTCGTCAACGCCAACTGCCAGACGCATGACGTCAAGAACCTCTTCGTGGCTGACGGATCGCCCTTCACATCGCAGGCCGACAAGAACCCGACCTGGACGATCATGGCGCTCTGTTGGAGAACGTCGGAGTACATCGCGAACCAGATGAAGGCGAGGGCCCTATGAAGCGACGCGAAGCGGTAGGCGCAATCGCGGCGGCCGCGCTGACGGCGGCGTTTCGCTGGACGCCCGAAGAAGCCCGGAAGGCCGCGCAATGGGCGCGCGATGCAATCGCGGCACAGACGCCATATCAGGCGCAGTTCTTCACGCCACACGAATGGCAGACCGTGCGTGTGCTCGCCGACCTGATCATCCCGCGGGATGAGCGTTCGGGCAGCGCGACCGACGCCGGCGTCCCGGAATTCATGGACTTCGTGATGAACGACCGTCCCGACGGGCAGATCGAGATGCGCGGCGGGCTGGCCTGGCTGGACTCGCAGTGCCGCGAGCGTTCGGGCAAGACATTCCTCGATTCCACCGACGCCGAGCGGACCACGTTGCTGGACGACATCGCCTGGCCCAAGAAGGCAAAACCGGAGCTCAGCCAGGGCGTCGCGTTCTTCAACTTTTTCCGCGACCTGACCGCCTCCGGCTTTTATTCCAGCAAGATCGGCATCGCCGACCTCGACTATCGCGGCAACGAGTTCGTGCGCGAGTGGACCGGCTGCCCGCCCGAAGCGCTGCAGAAACTCGGCGTCCATTACGAGGATTGAATGGCCAAGCGACTCGGCATCGGCATGGTGGGCAGCGGCTTCAACGCCAAGTTCCACATGCAGGGGTTCGTCGGCGTCCGGGATGCCGACGTCCTGGGGGTCTGGAGTCCGAACGCCAAGAATGCCGCCACGACGGCGGGCGTCGCCAAGAAGCTCGGCGTCGGCGAGGCGAAGCCGTATCCCTCGATCACCGCGATGGTCGAGGATCCGGCCATCGACGCGATCTGGCTGTCCGGGCCGAACTACGCGCGCATCGAAAACGTCGAAGAGATGGTCAGTGCCGTCGAGCGCGGCAAAGGCAAGCTGATCGGCGTCGCGTGCGAGAAACCGCTGGCTCGGAACGTCGCGGAAGCGAAACGGGTGCTCGAATTGGTGAACAGGGTCGGCCTTGCGCACGGCTATCTCGAGAACCAGGTCTTTGCACCGCAGGTCGAAATCGGGCGGATGCTGTTATGGGCACGGGGCGCGAAGATCACAGGCCGGCCGTATCTCGCCCGCGCGGCCGAGGAGCACAGTGGCCCCCACGGTCCGTGGTTCTGGCAGGGCGCGCTCCAGGGCGGCGGCGTGCTCAACGACATGATGTGCCACTCGTCGCTGCTGGTGCAGCACCTGCTCACCGATCCGACGAAGCCGACGACCTCGGTGCGACCGGCACGCATTACGGCGCACATCGCCAGCCTCAAGTGGACTCGCCCCGCCTACGCCAAGAAGCTGACGGCGACGATGGGCAAGGACGTGAACTACGACAAGGCGCCGTCCGAGGACTTCGCGAGCGTCGTCATCGAATTCACGACCGACGACGGATATCGCGTCCTCGGCGAAGCGACCACATCATGGAGCTTTGTTGGCGCGGGGCTGCGGTTGTCGGCCGAATTACTGGGCCCCGAATACTCGCTTTCGTGGAATTCGCTCGACTCGGGGCTCAAGCTGTTCTTCAGCCGCGAGGTACAGGGGAAAGCGGGCGAGGACCTGGTCGAAAAGCAGAACGCCGAGGTGGGGCAGATGCCTGTGGTCGCGAACGAAGCGGCGGCGTACGGCTATGAAGCCGAGGATCGACATTTCGTCCAGGCATTCCTCAATAAACAGAAGCCCGCCCTCACATTCGACGATGGGCTTCAGGTCGTGAAGGTTCTGATGACCGCCTACATGAGCGCGGAGCAAGGTCGGACGATCGACTTCCCTGCCCCCGGAATCGATACCTTCGTGCCCGCGGTCGCGAAAGGAACGTGGAAACCATGATCGGCGCGTTAGCTTTGCTCGCGATGGCACAAGCGCCCCAGCAGTGGCCGCAGCACTCCATGGATCGCCCGCGGCCCCCCGTCGTCGATCCCGGTCCCGAACGGCCGCCCGCCCCAGCGCCCAAGGATGCGATCGTCCTATTTGACGGCTCGAATCTCTCGCAGTGGCGCGCCGATGACAGCGGCGCCGCGAAATGGATCGTGCAGGAAGGCTACGTCGAGGTAAAGCCTGGCACAGGGATGCTCGTCTCGGCACGTGGCTTCGGCGATGTGCAGCTGCACATCGAGTGGGCCACGCCGGCGGTCGTGAAAGGGGAAGGCCAGGAGCGCGGGAACAGCGGCGTCTTCTTGATGGGGATGTACGAGCTCCAGGTGCTCGACTCCTATCAGAACGACACCTATCCTGATGGCCTGGCGGGCGCGATCTACGGCGAGAATCCGCCGCTCGTCAACGCCACGCGGCCGCCCGGCCGATGGCAGGCGTACGACATCGTGTTCCGCCGGCCACACTTCAAAGCCGACGGCTCACTCGAGCGGCCGGCACACATGACGGTGTTTTTGAATGGGGTACTGATTCAGGATAACTTCGAGTTGGTCGGGCCCACCGCGAACAAGGCTCGACCACCGTATCGCGCTCATCCTGACAAGCTACCGCTGAAGTTGCAGGATCACGGCAACCCGGTGCGCTACCGCAACATTTGGATTCGAGAGCTTAGCGAGTAAGCTCCCCCTGCGGGGCGTCTTCCCTGGCGGGCGCCTTGAAGAATGCGGCGAAGAACAAGAGCACCGCTGCCGCAAAGGCCGCCGGCAAGATCCAGAAGCTGCGCCACTGATCGAGCGTCAGAGCCCCCCCGGTTGCGCCGGCCAGGAAGCGGTCGTAGACGTTCCCGGCGATCTGCGCGCCAATAAGCATCCCAACGCCATACGTCACCAGCACGAGGAAGCCCTGCGCCTGGCCGCGGACCGCCGGCGTCGACTTCTTATCGACGTAGATCTGGCCGGTCACGAAAAAGAAGTCGTAACATGGACCGTGAAGCAGGATGCCCAGCGCGATGAGCCAGAAGACGCCGCTGGGGGCCGCGATCGCAAAGAGTGCATAGCGCAGCACCCACGCGCCCATCCCCATAATCAGCATTTTCTTCACGCCGAGCCGCAGGAACAGCATCGGCATCAGCAGCATAAAGATGGTCTCGGACATCTGCCCGAGCGTCTGAGTCGCCGCGATGCGCTTTACACCGGCGGCACCCAGGAAGAGCTGCGTGAAGTTGTAGTAGACCGCGAGTGGGATGCAGAGCAGCAGCGAGGCCGTGATGAATATGTAAAACGGCCGGTCGCCGATCTGCGCAAACGCATCGAGCCCCGCGATGCTGCGCAACGAGACGGGTTGCCCTCTCCCCGGTGGCGGCGTGTGCGGCAGCGTGAAGCTGAAGACGCCGAGCAATACGCTGGCAGTCGCTGCCGTGTACAGCGGCATGGCGGTCTGCTCCGGGACCACGCCAGTCACCTTCCCCAGGAACAGACTGATGAACAACCCTGCCACAATCCAGCCGACGGTCCCGAAGACGCGAATCAACGGAAACTGCTGCTCTTGTGACTGGATATGGTGGAATGCCAGACTGTTCGCGAGGCCCAGCGTCGGCATGTAACACAGGTTATAGAGGAGCAGCAACAGAATGAACGTCGTGGGGGAACCGGTGAAGCCCGGGACGGCGAAGAGAATCAGGCCGCCCAGCACGTGCAGGATGCCGAGGACTTTTTCCGTCGCGAAATAGCGGTCTGCCACGAGCCCGAGGAAGAACGGCGCGGCAATGGCCGCCACGGGGTTCACCGTGTACGGCCAATGCGTCAGCGTCGTCATGCCGTGATTCGTCATGTACACGGCTATGGATGTGTACCAAGCCCCCCAGATGAAAAACTGGAGGAACATCATCGTGGACAGCTTGGTGCGGATCACCGCGCTACGATGCCGATACCGCGAGTTCCTTCGTCAGCCGCATGATGATATGCGCCCCTGCTGGTAGGACGATGTCCGAATCCTTGGTCTCATGCGCGACAGCGGCGCCCGCAGCACCGCCCACGATGCCGCCGATGATCGTGCCCTTCTTGTTGCCGCCGAGCACTCGACCTAGCAGCGCGCCGGCGACGGCGCCCGCC